>JBEBTQ010000077.1:0-11077 GCA_040393685.1 Advenella kashmirensis
CATTTCCATTGGGACCGCTATGACAAGCGTGATGAGAACAGCTCCTGCTGGATTCGGGTATCGAGTGCATGGGCCAGCGGTAACTTCGGCGCAATCCAGGTGCCGCGCATCGGCGACGAGGTGATAGTAGATTTCCTGAACGGAGACCCAGACGCACCGATCATTACCGGCAGGGTCTACAACGCAGCAATGATGCCGCCCTGGACGCTACCGGATAACGCGACGCAGATGGGTCTGTATTCACGCTCATCTCCGGGTGGAAGTTATGACACGGCCAATGCGATCCGTTTCGAAGACAAGAAAGGGCAGGAGCAGTTATGGATCCATGCCGAGCGCGATCAGGACGTAGAGGTTGAACACAACGACACGCTGACTGTTGGGAACAACAAGACTGACAAAATCGGTTGGCATTGGAAACTGAGTACGGGTGGCTTTAAGCAGGAAACAGTCAATCTCGCTTCGGTTCAAAGCGTTGGATTGGGTAAGATGATGAACGTAGGCATGGCCTACAACGTGAATGTGGGCGGTCTGTATTTACGCAATATTGGCCTACAGATGGCCAGTACAGTGGGCCTGGACAGGACTGACCGGGTTGTGCAAAGCTGGACCTCGGATGTTGGACATGTGTATTCGGTGACGGTGCGCGGCAAGGCAGTAGGCACGGCGGTGCAAAAAGAACAGGAGCACCCGCTCGTAGCTACTCCGGATTTCCAGCCGCAATTGCCCGGTGCGGTGGAAAGTTCGGACGCCAATCAGATTAGGATTACCGACGGCGGCGAGGCCAGTCTGTCGGGCGCGCGGCATGCCAAGCTAATTGGCCCAGGTGGAGTCATTACAATCGATGAGGCGGGAATTCGCATTCGTGGCAAGGGTATTTACCTGCAGGCGCCTATCATCAGTATGACGGGTGGTGATGCGCAAGGACTGGTGCCGGTGACGGAAGCCGATTGTGCCGAATGCGCCAAACGCACAACGACGCCGCATCCGGTAGATGTAGCCACCGGGCAGAAGGTACTGGTTACCGATGACTTTGTATTGCCAGGCCGCATGCCGATTCGCTGGAGCAGGATGTACCGCAGTGCAGATCAGCGAAATGGGCACCTGGGTGTGGCGTGGAAATTGCCCTATTCAACAGAAATCCGGCAGAGTGCGGCAGGGCTGGTGTATTTCGATGCAGAGGGCCGCCAGTTGAACTTCCCGACGTTGGCTGTGGGTGAAGAACATTTCCATCCGATTGAGAAATACACCTTACAGCGTGTCGAAGACGAAACCGCAGGTGCCCGCTACCGGATCCGTTTTACCAATGGCAACGAAGAACATTATGCGAGGCATCCTAAGGAGCCCAAGCGCTGGCAGTTGCATAGAGTCACGACACGTGACGGGCAATGGCTTCAGGTTCAGTACACTGCTCAAGGATGGCTAAAGCAGTTAAATAATAACCGCTACACCGTGCGAAGTGAATTGGATACGCAGGGACGGATTGTGGCGTTGCAACTGGCCGGTGATGAGGATAGACAGGCACTGGCCCGCTATTCCTACGACGATCAGGGCAATCTTGTCCACGCGGTGGACCGGGCCGGTAGGGTCTGGCGCTATCGTTACACGCACCGCCTTCTGACCGAATACCGCACGCCGTCGGGTGCGGTGCACGTCTCTGAATGGGATGGCGATACATCACAGGCACGATGCGTGCGCACCTATGCGTATGCGGAGAATGCCGCAGCGCCGGGGGCCAAGCCGATGATTACGCGCGATACACGCTTTACGTATTTGCCCGCTTCCAAGACGACCCAGGTCACCGACGGGCTGGGCAACACAACGGAGTATCACTACAATGGCCTGTGGGCGGTGGATCGGGTGATGCATCCGGACGGCAGCATCGAGCAGATTCATTTCGATGAGACGGGCAGCGTCTCAGGCCATACAGATGCGCTGGGGCGCAGCACGCGGTTTGTGAACAACGCTGCCGGTAGCCCGACATCGGTGATTGACGCAGCGGGGAATGTGACCAGCCTTTCGTATAACGCGCAGAATCAGCCAGTGCAGATTACCGATCCGGCAGGCCACGTGTGGCAGCGCAGCTATGATGAAGCGGGCAATCTGACCAGCGAGACAGACCCGCTGGGTCATAGGACGAGCTATGCCTATGAGAATGGTTTACCAGTTACTCGTACCGATGCGATGGGAAATGCCACGAAGATGCAATGGGACGAAGCCGGGCAATTGACATCCAAGGTAGACTGCTCAGGAAATCAGACGAAATACCAGTACGATTCACTTGGCCAAGTAACTGCGACGACCAATCCGCTGGGACAGGTCAACGAGTATTCATGGAACCAGTCGGGTCAACTTGTAGGCAGTAAGCCTGCAGGTATGGCCTGGACATATGCTAGTTACGATAAGGCTGGCAGAGTTGTATCGCAGACTGATCCGTTGCAACGTCTTACATGTGTTAGCTGGGACGCATACAATCAGCGTGTCCGGGACATCGACGCTGCAGAAGGTAATTTGTCCTTCGAATATGATGTCGTTGGGCGGTTAATCAAAATTACCAACGCAAAAGGCGAGTCGACGACCTATACTTATGATAGTCGTGGAAGGAGAGAGACAGAAGTTGGATTCGATGGGCGATGTCAAATTTTTAAATATAATGCTGCCAGCGAATTGATCGAACGGATTGATTTCGGGCTAGATGGACAAATTACAACACGGATTGTGTACGATGTTTTAGGAAGACCTATTGAACGGTCAGTTAGTGATGGCAGCCGTAGTATCTATCGCTATGATGAACGTGGATTTTTGACTCAAGCGCAAAATTCAACATCTGGGAAGTGTATCAGCCAGGTGACTTACGAGTATGATGCAGTTGGACAAATGATTTCCGAAGCACAGGCACATCACGGAAGAGTATGGAGAATAGACCATACATTTGATGCACTAGGGAATCGTACTTGCAGCCGAGTGCCGATTGCTGGCACCCTAAGTTGGTTACGCTATGGCAGCGGGCATATCCACGAAGTTCGAATCAATAATAACACGCTTGCTAGTTTTGAGAGAGATGCGCTGCATCGTGAAATTCTTCGTGAACAAGGGCCCGTAACGCATCATTTCAGATTTAGTGAAGCCGGTTTTTTAGAAAAGCACCTGTGGCAAAATCTAGACAAGCAGGGTCAGGCGCTTGAACCAGCGCGTAATTGGCGATCGTGGAGCTATGATGTAGCGGGCCAATTAATTGGTCTGCGCGATGCGTACCGAGGTAATAAGACCTATGAATATGACGCATTAGCGCGCGTTACTCAAGTAGTGCAAAAAATAGAACATCTTGGAGCGTGGTATGAAAACTTCGCTTATGATCCTACAGATAATTTGGTTGCCATAGAAAAAGGTGATATTAAAGGTGCCTTTAAACAAAAATTTGCCAGCCACATCGTCGGTGATCGTTTATTAGAATTTGCTGATCTGACATCGACAGGAAAAAAAGTAGAGTACGGATACGATGGTCATGGAAATAGAGTTTCCCAATCACAAATATCATCGATGCTGGCACATGGGGTTGTGGAAAATTCTGAGATTCATCAGAAGGCCGCACACGATTCAGTTCAGAATTTATATCATTACGATGGAAGCCACCAATTAGATCGAATCGTACATGCGGATGGCAGCGTAACGAAATACGTTTATGATGCGCTGGGCCGGCGTATAGCAAAACATCATACTAGACTCGATAATAATATGAAAACCACGCTTTTTATGTGGGATAGAGATTGGTTGATTCAAGAGGACAAAAGCGGGCACGACACACCTCCGGAACAAACGACTACGTATGTACCCCATCCCGATAATTCTGGACCGCTTGTTAGTTTGACGTCTGGTCGGAGACACCATTACGTAACGGATCATTTGGGTACGCCACAAGAGATATACGATGATTATCGAAGAGTGGTCTGGGCTGCAGATATTTCGGTGTACGGGAAAATAGGAAAACATATAGTAAATGAGATTGAAAATCCCATACGTTTTCCGGGCCAGTATTATGATGAGGAATCGGGGCTGCATTACAATAGGTTCCGATACTATGATCCTGAAATTGGGCGATATATAAATCAGGATCCAATTGGTTTGAGGGGTGGAACTAATACCTACCAGTATGGTAACGCGAACCCTGTTATGTCTACCGATCCATTAGGACTAGCACCAGGTGGTCCATATCATCCACCAGATGGCGTATCTACCGGATGTACTCAAAACGATACTTGTCAACAAATAACTGGGAAGATGTTTGTTTTGGAACGCATGATCAACTCTCATCAAGGTTGGGATCGGCATATGCCTCCACCACGAGGAGGAGGCAGGCATGCAGGTGAGATAAGTGATTTATGGAGGGCATTCGCTAAATGTCAGGCATTGTTTGAGCGAAAATGCAAGAACTGCAGAGACTGTCAAAATAACAAAAACGAACAAGCTGCACCCGTGGCAGAGTCTTCAGAGTCGAATGTGGGAGCTTTGGCAGTAATTGGGCTCGGAGCGCTATTTGTAGTTGGAGTTATATTCGCACCAGAAATTACAATACCAGCAGCCTTGGCAGGCGCGGCCGCGGGATCGTAAGGAATGGAAATGAACGAGGAATTGAACAGTATTCTAGCCAGCTTTGGAGATCCGGAATCACCAAACATCGACAAACTAAAGCGAAATGTTGTACTTGGCTGGATGCAGTCGCAGGATCTTAATACAGTCGGGGCGATATATTCTCTGCTATTGAAACGTGTGTACACGAGTCGTATTGAGCCGCCGTTAGCGTTCGAAGATTACAAGAATCTATTTCTGAGGTTTTATGAACGATGTATTACGGAAGACTCAGCTCTGGCGGATGATCTAGATTCTTTTGTTCTGTCCCGATACACAGCGGCGCATGATTTTAGTCGTTGGTTTATTTCGGTCTTTCAGGATAATCAAATATCGCGGCACCATATTGATGAGATAAAAAACTGGTTGCGGCAGCTATATATAGACGGCTCATCTGAAGTAAAACTAAGCATAGAAACGGGGATACTTGAGCATCTTTTTGTCATCGAACAAATCAAGCGAGCCTTCTCTGATTGGAAATCTGACCCGTTGCTTAAGTCTGCATATCAATCAGCGCTAATGTCTCATTAATCGAAATAAACGGTGTCATTTTACCGCAATATATTTATTGAAAAATGCAGATCTTGCAGTGGAGACAAGGGAGTAGGTCGAATGAGTATCGAGAATGGAAATAACAAGAACGCAAACGATAAATGTGCATTGCGACACGTTATTTCGACGATTTCTTCATTGATCCTATCGATCCACTGTTAGTAATTAAATGATGATATGGGTGAGATTTTACTATTACTTGGGTGATCATTATGAATAATGACTCGACTCCGGTTGCAACTTTAGGCACACCTACTTCTCATGGTGGCGAAGTAATTACTGCAACGGCTGCCTTTAGCATTGATGGCAGGCAGGTTGCACGTGTCGGTGACAAGGTCACTTGTCCAGAGCATGGTGATGGCTATATTACCGATGGTGGGCACACCGCGATTGAAGGGCGGAATATTGCACGCCATGGCAGTAGGACAAGTTGTGGTGCTACGTTAATTGTTTCTGGCAGTGGTCCTACAGTATAAGCGTTCCTCGTAGCACCCCGCTCTGCAGTATTGTTGTCAATTTCAAATTGCCACCTTGTCGCGCGTGACGTTCACTGTATTACTGGCTTCATCCGCAGCAACCATTGAATAAGGTACTAAGATGGAACTTGATCAGATGCTGCGCCATCCGCTGTTTCCCTTCGCAGATTTCCGCAGTAACGATGCCTCGTTCCGTTTACTCGAACTTTACTGGGCAGCCGTGGCTCGAGAAGCGCTTGGTGGTGAGGTATCGGCGCTTGTCGTGCCTTTGCAGGTCACTGACCAGGATAAAGAGAACTGGGGTGATCCGCTGATGCTCGATTTTTGGATACCGAAGCAGCGGCGAGGCGCGAAGGTGACGCTTGCCGAAAATTCTGAGAATTTGCCCGCTTGTCGTGACGTATCAGACAAACTTAACTGCTTTGCTTCAATTCTGGTGTACACAAGCCGCCGAGGGATCACCAGTCCCGATGATGAAATCGACCAAATCTGCTTCCGCGCCGACATGAGCGAAGTCGCTCGATCTGCTGTCATGCAATTTATGAAGGCATTTTTGGTACAGGGCATTGAAGTAGAAGAGGTCGAGCCTAAATATTACGATTTCTGCGCCCGCAGCGGCGAAGGTCCAAGTCGCCTGCAACTACAGGCCTATTATGAGTCCCTGGAGAACGATGATGAGTCCGAATGATGACTTGCGTGCGCAGTTGTTTGTAGCTGCTGTTATTTTCGCACAAGCAATTACGCCTATGGTTTTGGTCATCTTTGCGAAAGACTTCTAAATATTCTTACATGGCCATGAGTCGAAATATAAACAGCTGGAAAAAACCTCAAGTTGTTAATGAATTTGGAGTAGGCCAATGATCGGAATCTACTTTTTTTTCGCTTTGATTGCCGCGGTTATCTATTATTTTCTACGTAACAGGGGAGCCTTGTTCCGGGTTCTGATATCTGTCGGTGCCTTTTTGATGCTCAGCGGAATATTGACTATAGTGATACTAAACATCGGAGACCAGGCTCCATCAAATGCCATAACTATTACGCCTGAAATGCTGGAAGCGGCTAGTGAGCATAAGAACGATTGATGGATGAGTTTTAGGGTGATAATGGCGTTGGCTCGCTCTTTGTCTTTTTGATATATGGATTGTTATTTGAGTTTCTATATAGAACATTTTCGCGTACCCGACCGGACTGAATACAAAGTGATCAAATGTCCCTGAAAAAAATTCCAGTCTTTCTTATGTTGACGATAGCGTCATGGACCATTGCCGAATCTGCGGAAGGCAAAAGTATGCCGCTTAGTCAAAATTGCGTTCGGGAGTATCCGTTCAGAAAGAACTCGGTTCCATCTTGGGAAATCGAGAAAGTCGAACGTGTGTGGAGCGAACCGCTAGGAGAGAATCTCATTCTTGTCGGGGGAGTAGATGGCTATGGTTGGGCGCGAGCTTGTCGTGTGCTCGGCGATGCTACTGACATTTTCGAGGGCGAATATCGTGATCAGACTATAAGGTATCGCGGACGCTTCCGGCTAGAAACGTCGGAAGGAAAATCAGCCCCGGATGATGCACTGGAACACTTCTATGTGAGTCATTTCGATTATCCCGATGGGCTGATCCTCTTCCCTATTGTTGAAGGCCCGCCTCCCGTGAAAACGCTAAGGCTCTTACCGATCGATAGTGATGGATTGAAGTTTCCATCCCCCTCGGATTAACGCAGTAAAGAAATGCTTCCGCAGTATGATGTGAATAGATTTCTGCGGCAACGATGTCTCGTTTCTGATGCTCGAGCTCTACTGGGCAACCGTGGCTGTAATGAGCCAGTGAAAAACGACTAATTCGAAACTAGGAGAAAGATCGCAAATGAGTATGATCTGTCGCCTTCCGATTGAGCAAAGCCTGATGGATCTGATTTGCCATATCTGATCTTTGTCCTGCTTTACATAGCTGCCACGGTCGCCTATCTATTTTTTCGGGCGGCGCAATACCGCGCTCATGTCCTGATAGATGGGAGCCAACCTGATACGCTAGCTATGTACGCGCTGTTTCTGAATGCAGATCTACCATTTTTCCTGGCGCGGCTAGCCATCTTGATTTTCGTCGCAATTGCGATTGCGCTTTATCGAAAAACGATTGCCGACATTGCTTATTCAGTACTTATGGTCCTAGGATTGATTTTTTTTGCCGACTTATTGTCGATCACTGTCTATCGAATATTGTCCTAAGATCGCCAAACAATAATCGTACTCATAGCGGCGCTTGACTTTAAGTGGGTGGATTAAGTTGTCCGGTTGTGCAGAAAACGTTCGTCAATCCGGTTCGCCGGTTGCGCAGGCAGACGTTTCTCGACATTGTGATTGCCATTTCGCCGTCTCATGCAAACAAAATAGCAACAAATTTTCGATGGCAATTAAGCATCGTTGCAATCAGGAAGAGCACGCGGCTATATCAAAATTTACTTCATTTGTTGCGCGTGCATAAAACTTAAATCTCCGATTCGTATCACAGAAAGAAAAATATCACATCGAATCAGCTGACTAATTGCTGACCTCGATGGCCGTAATACATTGATGAAAATGCAACTATATTGCTGCAATTGCATATCGAAAAATACTTTATTAATATTTTGTATCAATTTGCATTGGGTAATATTATTTTTAAAAAGTTATTGCAAATGTAATTTCGGTGGCGCACAATTCAAACCATAAATTAATAATTATTAAGTTTTACGCTGGGTCCAAAAGACATTACCAGAGAGCATTTCAAGCAATCCAATTGCAAAAAATCAGTAAATATCTAGTTTAAAAATAGATAAAAATGAGATATTTAAAATTTTATTACATTTAATCTTCAGGTTTTTGCCATTGTTGTAGCATGCGTGTAGGCGAATTTATGCATGAGAAAAAGAATAAATCAGGTAACACAATTAACTCTTATATATTACCGAATATCACAAAAGTAATAATAAATTAATTGCATAAGCTATCTGATCTACAGGTTTGGGGCGGGTAACGCTGCGAAATCCAACGATCTGAAATGCCAGGATCTACAGAAAAAGCTTCTTTATTTGCTCCGAAATTCGGACATGGGGTCCGAGTCTTTAATGCTATATATCCTTCAAGGAGCAGCAAAATGAAAAAACTACTATTAATCACGGCCTCTGCGCTGGCCATGGCTTCAACTGGTGTATACGCAGCATCCCTGAGCGGTGGCTTGTATGGGGTAGGGGGAACGGCTGGAAGTAGTGTAGTTGGCGGATCTAACGCTGCAGGAAATCAGGGTTCAATTCTGGCAGGGGCAGCAACCAACTCTTCAGCAGGTCAGAACCAGGTTATTTCCGGCGCCCAGGTGACAGGCGGTTGGGGTGGTGTGTCAACCGTTACCGAAGGTAATTCATTGTCTTCCCAAACCAATACCGGTGCCGCGCTGGGTCTGGCAGCTCAGACTTCCACTGGCGGCGCTTTCGGTAACTTTGGTGGCTCCGCAACTGGTTCCTTTGGAACTATCGGTGGATTTCTTAGCGCGACACCATAATTTTTCCTGACTCGGCAATATCTCCAGGGAGCCAGGTCATGCTTGAATCCATTCCGACACTTTACGTTGTCTGAAAGAACAAGAATAGACCATGCTGGCCTGGTTACCCGGTGGGGATACGCAGAATGCAGAATCAAGGGGTATAAAAATGAAAAAGATTTTATTGTTAACGGCGCTGATCGCGGCATCAACAGCGGTATCGGCACAAACATTTTCCATTGGCGCCTTTGCGACCAGTGGCGGTGCTGCCAGTACTGTTTCGGGTGGTTCGTCTGCTGCAGGGAGTCAGGGTTCCATGGGGACAAGTTCCGCAAGCAACACGTCTGCAGCATCTAACCAGACCTCGTCTGCAGCACAGGTACTTGGTGGTCCTGGCGGAGTGACGACGCAAACTGGCGGACAGTCTATTTCAACGCAAACGAATACCGGGATGACATCAGGTCTTGCAGCACAAACATCCAATGCAAATGCAGGGGGTACCTTTGGTGCATTGGCTCAAGGAAACTTCGGCACAATTGGTGGTTTTGCTCAATGGACGCCTTAAGGTGAGGTTTTAGCGCAGCAGAAATTACATAACAAATGATTTTGTCGTGGAGAGCCAAGTTTCTCCTTAAGGAATTGCCATGAAAATATTACTTTTCATCACCTTCGGCTTACTACTGTCGTCTCAGGTGTTCGCACAATCGATGAATGCGGTCTCCGGATCAAATTCAAACTCGTCAAGCGGCGCAAACGCCAACTCCAATCAATCGGCTGATTCTGGTGCTGCGGCGGTTGTAGATTTGACCTTTGGTGGCTCAGAGCAAAGACGAACTCAAACTCTCCACACAACGCCTAATGTTTACGCACCGCCAAGTATGTTTGGCGGCGTTAACAATTGCGGTCAGTCAAGTACATTCGGAATTGGTGCGACCGGCTTCGGTATTGGCGGCTCAATGGCCGGCGAGTCCGAAGCGTGTAATGCGCGAGAGGATACAAGCATTGCTTATAAACTGGGTTACAAGGATGTTGCCGACATGCGCTTCTTCTGCTTTGGTGAAGACGTCAATCGCAAAGCCTACGAAGCCACAGGAAGAAGCTGCCCACAATACGCAACCGCCAAAGGACTACCTAATCGTCCCGTTGCCGCTGTCAGTGGCCAGCAGATTAATAACAATCAGTCTCTGCGCAACACCGATCGTGTGGTTGCGACAACGCCAGCCGCGAGTCCGGCAGTTTATGTAGACAGGCCGATGGTACAGCCTAGAAGTGCGCAGGATCTGCGTTCATTCTATGGATCGAATTAAGCGTGGCGTGCAAGGCATACATTGCCTTTAACGGCAAGGGAATAATCAAAGACCGATATTCCTGAGAATTTTTAAGACACTGGCAGTTTGGAATGCCGAGCAGACGATATTCCTATGAAAACGATGTTCTGTTCGTTCTGGGCAAATTAATTTTAACAATGCACCCAGTGTTGGTAGTACGAATCACCTCGCTCAATGAACTTGAGCGAGGTATTTTTTTGGGGTTTTTTCTGGGGATGTCTGGTAAGCAGATCAACTGCTTCGATTCCTGGGACTATTCACCTGCCTGTATCGTTCCGAACGAAAGTGGCGTTCAAAAAATTCTGTCAGCAAATGCAGTACATCATTTGGCGAGTTGCGCCCGAAACTTTGCCACTTCCTGTTCGTAAAGGTCGCCACCCAGGGTGTCATTTGTCACAAGCAGTGGAAAATTTTCTATTTCCAGGCGTTGAATAGCTTCGGTTTTCAAGTCTTCATACGCGACGATTTCCGCAGCTTTGATGCATGAAAACAGGGTGGCGGAAATTCCACCAATAGCAGAAAAGGAGACTGCATTGAAATCGATACAGGCCTGACGCACCTCTTTTCCCCGATTGCCTTTCCCAATTGCTGC
>JBEBTQ010000078.1:0-11072 GCA_040393685.1 Advenella kashmirensis
CCATGTTCATGAATGGTCCGACGCAAGGCGAGGATGTTTTCATGCCACTGGACTTTATTATTGGTGGACCGGCCATGGCAGGAAAAGGCTGGCGTATGCTGATGGAATGTCTGGCTGCCGGCCGCTCCATTTCCCTGCCCTCATCCAACGTTGGCATGTCGCTGATGACGGTCAGGTCTGTGGGCGCCTATTCCCGGATTCGCAAGCAGTTCAATCTTTCCATTGGGAAGTTCGAAGGAATCGAAGAGGTTCTGGCACGGATGGGGGCCTACACCTATATGAGCAATGCCGTGCGCGTCATGACAGCGGGCGCCATTGATCTGGGTGAGAAGCCATCGGTTATCTCTTCCATTGCGAAGTATCACGTTACCGAGCGTGCCCGGGTCGTGGTGAACGACGGCATGGACATTATCGGGGGCAAAGGCATTTGTCTTGGTCCATCCAATTTTCTGGGACGCGCTTACCAGCAGATTCCTGTCGGCATTACAGTGGAAGGCGCAAATATTCTGACCCGCAGCCTGATCATATTCGGCCAGGGTGCCATTCGCTGCCATCCATATGTGCTGAAGGAAATGGCTGCCGTAGCCGAGCCTGATCAGAAAGTGGCGCTGGACAAATTTGACGATGCCCTGTTCGGACATATCGGCTTCGCGCTCAGGAACGGATTCCGTTCGTTGTTCAGCGGTCTTTTCGGCGCCGGCATTCTTGCTGTGAAGGCCGGCACATCGGCTGCCATGCGCCCCTACTACGGACAGATCACAAGACTGTCGTCTGCACTCGCGCTCAGTGCCGATATCGCCATGCTCGTGCTGGGCGGAAGCCTGAAAAAACGCGAAAAGATTTCAGCGCGTCTGGGCGATGTTCTATCTCAGCTTTATCTTGCATCGGCAACGCTCAAGCATTTTGAGGACCAGGGAACCCAGCCGGATGATGCTGCGTTCGTACACTGGTCGGTTCAGGACGCACTGGCCAAGGCCCAGGAGGCGTTGTTGAGTGTCTATCGCAATTTCCCCAATCGCGCTGTGGGCACCCTGTTGCGCCTGGTGGTCTTCCCATGGGGTGGTGTTTTCAAAAGACCCAAAGACCGACTGGACCGCGAGATATGCGAACAGCTGATGAAGCCAGGAAAGGCGCGTGACAGACTCACTGTCAGTTGCTATCTGCCCGATAGCGAAGACGATCCCATCGGTGTGATTGAAAAGGCGCTGGATGCCACGTTGCGCGCCGAACCCATCGACGCGAAGATTCGTGATGCCGAAAAACGCGGCGTGTTTGATGGCAGACCGGCAGGCAATGTTCGTGACATCACCGATCTGGCGCACCAGATGAACCAGATCACCGATGAGGAATATGCCGTGGTCCGCGAACGGGATCGTCTGCGCGACAAGGTCATTCATGTGGATGACTTCCCATTTGATCTTGGTCTGTCCAGAATGCGTGCAGATACATCGGCCTCAACTTCAACAACCCATCCCTCCAAGGAATTCTGATCATGACCTTCAAACCTGTTTATATCGTTGATGGCGCCAGAACCCCTTTCCTGAAAGTTCGCGGCTGTCCCGGACCCTTTTCTGCAGGCGATCTGGCCGTGCAGGCAAGTCGTGCACTCATGCTGCGTCAGCCTGTTGAAGCCACCGCCCTTTCTGAAGTCATTGTGGGCTGCGCAGCGCCTACCCCGGATGAAACCAATATTGGCCGCGTCGTTGGTCTGCGTGTTGGTACGGGTTACCGCGTTCCCGCATGGACAGTCATGCGCAACTGCGCATCGGGCATGCAGGCACTGGATTCAGCCTGCGCCAATATACAGACAGGCCGCTCAGATCTGGTGCTTGCCTGCGGCACCGACGCGCTGTCGCGCGCTCCCCTGCTCTTTTCCGATAGCATGGTTCGGTGGCTGGCCAAATGGAATGGCGCAAAATCAGCCGGTCAGAAACTGGGTCTGCTGCGCCAGTTCAAACTCAGCAACCTGGCGCCGGTCATTGGCCTTCTAAAAGGACTGACCGATCCGGTGATCGGCATTTCTATGGGGCAGACCGCGGAAAATCTGGCCTGGGAATTTGGCATTACCCGCAAGGAAATGGATGAGTTCAGTGTTCGCAGTCATGAGCGGGCAATCACAGGACAGAACCGTCATGCATTTGACGAAATCACAGCCATTATTGATGCCAAAGGCAACGCATATACAGAAGACGATGGCGTACGTCGCGATTCGACGGTAGATAAACTGGGCAAGCTCAAACCGGTTTTTGATAAACCCAGCGGCAACGTGACCGCAGGCAACAGTTCTCAGGTGACTGATGGTGCCGCCGCCTTGCTCCTGGCCTCGGAAGAGGCTGTGAGCAAATGGAATCTGCAGCCCATCGGACGCATTGTCGATTCACAATGGGCCGCGCTGGATCCGGCTCAAATGGGTCTGGGACCGGTACACGCCAGTGTTCCTATTCTGCAGCGACATGGCCTGGGTTTGAATGACCTGGACCTGTGGGAAATCAATGAAGCGTTCGCGGCTCAGGTGTTAGGATGCATCCGTGCATTTGAGAGCGAAAAATACTGCCAGACACATTTCGGTGTGCCGGCGCTGGGAACGCTGGATCAGGACAAGCTCAATGTCGATGGCGGAGCCATTGCTTTGGGTCATCCGGTAGGTGCATCGGGCGCCCGTATCGTGCTGCACCTGCTACAGGCACTGCGTGCACGCAATCTGAAGCGCGGCATGGCGGCCATTTGCATTGGTGGCGGGCAAGGCGGCGCCATGCTTGTGGAAACTCTCGGATAAGGATGAATCATGACAACGGTAAAGACATATAAAAACTGGACAGTGGAAAACGATGCGCAGAACATCACCTGGCTGACCATCAATTGCCCGGATCGCAGCATGAACGCCCTGTCCAGCGAGGTAATGGACGAGCTTTCCGACATTATCAGTACGCTGCAGGCAACGCCGCCTCGCGCAATGATCATCCGCTCCAGCAAAAGCAACGGTTTCATTGCCGGCGCCGATGTCAGGGAATTTCAGCAGATTGAAAACGTCGACAGTGGTCGCAAGCTGATTGAACGTGGCTGGAATCTGCTCAATCGAATAGAAAAACTGCCTTTCCCCAGCCTGGCACTCATTCATGGACCTTGCCTGGGCGGCGGACTGGAACTGGCGCTGTCCTGCCGTTATCGGATCGCCGTAGAAACGCCCAAACCGGTTATCGGACTGCCCGAAGTCAAGCTGGGCATTTTCCCTGCCTGGGGCGGACTCATGCGTCTGCCAAAGCTGATCGGACCGCAGCAGGCTCTGAACATGATGCTGACAGGTCGCACCCTGGATGGTCGAAAGGCCAAGGCTGCCGGCATTGTTGATCTTTTTGTCGCACCTCGTGTAGCGGAAAAATCAGCTGTAGACCTTGTCACCTCCGGCAAACCAGCGCGCAAGGCGCGCGGTCTGGCTGCCTTGTTGAATAAGCCACCCCTCAAATCGCTGGTGGCCTCACAAGCGCGCAAAAGCGTGAAACAGAAAGACCCGGACGGCCACTACCCAGCCACGCTGACAATGCTGGATATCTGGGAAAAACATGATGGAGATCCGCTGGCAGATCCGCAAGCCCTTACGCGACTGCTGCAATCGGATGTGACCCGCAATCTGATTCGCGTCTTCCACCTTCAGGAAAGGCTCAAGAGCTTCGGCAAGAAAGATGGCGCCACGCCGATCAACCACGTTCACGTGATTGGTGCGGGGGTGATGGGCGGCGGTATCGCAGCCTGGTGCGCATTGCAGGGTATCAAAACCACACTGCAGGATACAGATGCAAAGCGCATTGCTGGCGCATTCAAGGACGCGGCATCAACCTATGCACGCAAGGATCGTTACACCGCACAGGCAGCGCGTGACCGACTGATACCAGATCCGGACGGCCACGGGATTGCCACTGCCGACCTGGTTATCGAAGCGATCAGCGAAAACCTGCAGGCCAAACAAGGCCTGTACCAGCAAATCGAACCCAGGATGAAACCCGGCGCCGTACTGGCAACCAATACATCCAGCCTGTCAATTGCTGAACTTCGCGAAGGACTGGCACACCCCGACAGATTTGTCGGCATCCACTTTTTCAACCCGGTATCGCGGATGCCGTTGGTAGAGGTTGTGCATGCAGAGGGCATCAGCGAAGACACGCTGGATACCGCAACCGCCTTCGTTGGCAGAATCGGAAAACTGCCGTTGCCCGTGCGCGACACGCCGGGATTCCTGGTCAATGCCGTACTGGCTCCGTACATGCTGGAAGCCATGCGCTGCATAGACGAAGGCATGGATCCCGATGTCATCGATACTGCCATGCTGCAGTTTGGCATGCCCATGGGTCCCATTACGCTGGCCGACACGGTCGGACTGGATATCGCCATGGCTGCCGGCAAACAGCTCTCGGAAGGTCAGGAACCACCACGTTGCCTGCAGGAAAAAATTGCCCAGGGAAAACTTGGGGTGAAAACCGGCGAAGGATTCTATGTATGGAAAGATCGCAAGCGTAATCCACGCAGCAATAAAGCCATTCCCGCGGGGCTGGCCAAACGTCTGATCAGTCCTTTGATCAATCAGACCGAGAAGCAGCTGGCACGTCATATTGTGGACGATGCAGATCTTGCCGATGCCGGCGTGATCTTCGGTACAGGGTTTGCACCATTTACAGGAGGACCGATTCATTACAGAATGAGCAAAGGCGGAGAATGACAGTAAACACGGGTCACGGCAACACAGACCCAATATTACAAATGTGATACCGGCAGGTGTTGACAGAAATTCTGCTGCCGGCATGGTCAGTTATATATATTCAGGATGGACGTATGAAGAGACAAACATATAGACTGCAGCGGACACTGTTAAGCGCGGCAATTCTTGGAGCAGGTCTGACCGGCATGAGTGCAGTGCACGCTGCCGGCTTCAACCTGCTGGAACAAAATGCGAGTGGCCTGGGCGTGGCCTATGCCGGCAGTGGCGCCGTGGCGGAAAATGCCTCGACCATTTACTACAACCCGGCCGGCATGACGAATCTGCCAGGAGTGAACGTCTCGCTGGGCGCGAACTATATCATTCCTTCCTTCCGGTTCAGCAATGATCGCACCTCTCTGCCTGCTGCTTTTGGCACATCCAATGCACAGTTTTCCGGCGCGACGCTTGGTGATGAAGGCAGCAATGCGGGCGGCGGTGCACTCGTTCCCAATGCCTATGTGTCATGGCAGGTGTCAGACCAGCTTTTCGCCGGTCTGGGTATTGGCGCACCGTTTGGCCTGGCGACCGATTATGGTGATGGCTTCATGGGACGCTATCATTCCAAAAAATTTGAAATTGAAACAATCAACTTCAATCCTTCGCTTGCTTATCGCGTGAACAACAGCTGGTCTGTCGGTGCCGGAATCAATATCCAGCACATCAAGGCCGAATACGAAAAGAGTACGGTTGTTGATATGCGCAGTCAGGTCGCAGGCGCTGTCACGCAAAGATATATTGCCGCTGGCGTTCCTGCGCAACAGGCTGCCGCCATGGGTAAAGCCGTGGGCGATCAGTATGGCCCGATACTGGATGGCGATGCGAAGGTAAAAATGAGTGACACGGCTGTCGGCTGGAATGTTGGCGTGATGTTCCATCCCACCGAAGACACTCGTTTAGGTTTATCCTACCGCTCTCGCATCAAGTACACGGCCAAAGGCGATACCGATGTCGACATCCATCGTCCTTCCGCCGCCATGATTGGCGCGATGCCGGCCCAGCTGCAGGAGATCTATGGTCTGGTTCCAGCTTCCCTGACGTCCACCTCATCGGCCAGCGTAACGCTGCCCGATACCGCACTGCTCAGTATCTATCAGCGCGTCAGCCCACGCTGGGAGCTTCTGGGTGACGTGCAATGGACGGGCTGGAGCAGTCTGCCGGAGCTGACCATCAAGAGCGATACGCTGCCGACAGCAAGCCTGGATCTGAAATTCAAAAACTCTTGGCGTATTGCCGTGGGTGCCATGTATCAGGTCGCTCCTCAGTGGAAACTGAAAGCGGGTGTGGCATGGGATCAGTCTCCGGTTCGCAGCGCCGAACATCGTCCTGCCTCGCTGCCGGATAATGATCGCTACTGGCTGTCTATCGGCGCCCAGTATAAGCCTTCGGAAAACACGTCAATTGATGTAGGCTACAGCTACATGTTCCTGAAAAAATCGCATATTGATAATACCAATAGCGACAATCTCGCGCAGTACGGGCGACTGAGTGGCGACATCAAGGCCAACGGTCACATCTTTGGTTTGCAGGTGTCCCACCGCTTCTGATCCGGCGTATCGCCTGAGACAGAGCAAGAGCATTACCTGTTCCGTTGAGACGGAACCGGTAATGCTCGCGCCAACATGATAACAATGATTGCGGAGACCACTATGAAACCGAAAAATCGTTTGACCCAATCCCTGACCTCCCTGGTTCTGGCGCTCACTTTGCTGGTGGCAGGCTCCATCGCGTCCGCTCGAACCGTAGATGGACACAGCGTGCCGGATACCCTGCAGGTCAATGGTACACAGCTGACACTGAATGGCGCAGGAATTCGCAAAAAAGTGATATTCGACGTTTATCTTGCCGCCCTGTACACTGACAGGCAGACCGAACAGGCCCAGACGATCCTGAACAGCAGCGCAACCCGGGCAATGCGGCTGGTGCTGTTGCGGGATATCGACGGCAAAACCCTGGCTGGCGCGCTCAATGACGGGCTGCGCGATAACACGAACGACAGTCAGTGGCAGGCGATCCAGTCCTCGGCCAATGCATTTACCAACCTGCTTCTTAAGCAGAAGAGCCTGAAACGTGGCAGTGTCGTGGATATCGTCTTTCAGGGACCTCGCGTGTCCGTTAGTGCAATGGGCGACCAGCAAGGCGCTGTCAGTGATGCCACGTTCGCCCGTGCACTGCTTGCCGTGTGGATTGGTAACAAACCCGCGCAGTCTTCCCTGAAACAGGCACTGTTGGGTGGAGACTAATGACCAATGGGTGGGAACTGATGACCAATCGGTATTTGTGTGGCAGTATGCACGCATTTGCCGACCTCCTATTTGCCAAACTCCTACTTGCAGGATGAATTATGGAAAAAATCTGGCTAAAAAATTATCCCAAGGGTGTGCCCGCAGAGATTGATGCGGATGCCTATTCATCGCTGACCGAGCTGTTTGATCAATGTTGTGAGCGCTATGCCGATTCCACGGCTTATATTTCAATGGGCCAAACGCTAAGCTATGCGCAGCTGCAGCAGCAAGCCCGCTGTTTCGCGGCGTGGCTGACGTCCCAGGGTGCGCAAAAAGGAACGCGGGTTGCACTCATGATGCCCAATATCCTGCAGTACCCGGTCGCCATTTTCGGAACTCTGCTTGCCGGTTGCGTCGTAGTCAATTGCAATCCGCTATATACCGCAAGGGAACTGGAGCATCAGCTCAAGGACTCGGGTGCCGAGTTCGTCGTCGTCGTGGAAAATTTCGCGCATACCCTGCAAACGGCTCGTGAACACCTGCCCGCCCTGAAACACATTGTGGTCACTACGCTGGGCGATATGCTGAGTCCCTTAAAAGGATGGGCCCTGACGCTGATTGTGCGCCATGTGAAAAAAATGGTGCCCGCGTGGTCGTTGCCGGGTCATCTGCGCTTCAATGACATCATGAAGGGCAGCCGCGCAGCAGATTTCAAACCAGTCTCGCTGACGCATGATGATATCGCCTTTCTGCAATACACAGGCGGAACCACAGGCGTTGCCAAAGGGGCAGTCCTGACTCACGGAAATATGGTGGCCAATCTGTGTCAGGCCTACTCCTGGGTCAAGCCCTATGCAAAATCCGACGGTACTGACTTTGTTGTGACCGCCCTGCCGCTCTATCATATCTTTGCACTGACGGCCAACTGCCTTACCTTTATACGCCTTGGTGCAACCAACCTGCTGATTCTGAACCCACGCGATATTCCGGCCTTTATCAAGGAACTTCGCAAATATCCGTTCACGGCGTTCACAGGCGTGAATACCCTGTTCAATGCACTGCTCAATAATCCTGCGTTTACTTCTGTTTCGTTTAAAAATCTGACGCTGACACTGGGCGGAGGGATGGCAGTGCAGCGCCCGATAGCCGAGCGCTGGAAAAAAGTCACCGGCAAACCACTGACACAGGCATATGGCCTGACCGAGACATCACCAGCAGTGACCATCAATCCCATGGATCTGCCCGATTTCAACGGCGCGATTGGCCTGCCGGTGCCTTCCACCGAGATATCTATTCGGGATGACGAAGGCAAGGAACTGGGAATCAATGAAACCGGCGAACTTTGCGTAAAAGGCCCGCAGGTCATGCGGGAGTACTGGAACAAGGAAGAAGAAACACGCAAGGCCTTTGAGCCGGATGGGTTTCTCCGTACCGGTGACATGGGATACATCGATGATCAGGGATACATTTATCTTGTCGACCGCAAGAAAGAGCTGATTATCGTGTCAGGATTCAACGTCTACCCTTCGGAAATCGAAGAGGTCATTGCGTCGCATCCCGGTGTCGATGAAGTCGCCGCTATCGGTGCAGATAATGGCGCATCCGGAGAAGTGGTGAAAGTGGTGGTCGTACGCAAGGATCCCGCGCTGACGGAAAAAACCCTGATCGATTTCTGCCGCAGTGAACTCACTGGCTACAAGGTGCCCAAAATTGTGGAGTTCCGGAACTCCCTGCCCAAATCACCTGTAGGCAAAATCCTCAAGCGGGAACTCAAGGAAAAAACCTGAAGCGGGCATGTCAGAAAATCAGCCGTCACTGTCGCATCACAACTGAAATAGCCCCGAAGCGTGTGCCGCATTCGGGGCTATTTTTTTTACTTAGCGTACGTAAACTGACTGCCAGTCATTGAAAACAGCAAGTGAAATGCGTCGACAGTTTCAATTGTCCGTGAGAACAGCAAACTGTCCCGTGACTACTTAAACGAAAGTCAGGTCAATCAGGACACTTTTCGAAGCGGCGGCGCGTACTCCTGATCCGTCTCGCTGCTGCTGCCATTGGAATTGATGGCGGCCTCGATGGCGTCGCGACTCAGTTCCGTTGTGAGCATGCTCAGAAAATCATATACGTAATCACGCAGGAAAACGCCGCTCTTCAAGCCGATACGGGTCGTGTGAGTACCAAAAAGATGACCCACCGGTATTCCGACAAATCCGCTGTCGCGGCGTGGATCGAATGCCACGCCCGCAATAATGCCAACGCCCATTTCGACGTCTACATAGGTTTTGATCACATCCGCGTCAATGGCTTCCAGCACGATATCAGGTTTGATGCCCTTGCTGGCAAACGCCTGGTCAATCGATGTCCTGCCAGAGAATGCCCGATCATAGGTGATGATCGGGTATTCAGCAATCTGTTCCAGCGAAAGGTTGCGTGCCTGCGATGATGTGAGTTCGGTCAGCGGATGTTCCGGCTTGACCACCAGCGTGTGCTCCCAGCTGTAGCAGGGCAACGTGGCCAGACCGCCAACTTCGGACAGCGACTCTGTTGCCAGCGCGACATCAGCCTGTTCCTGCAGCACCATCTGGGCCAGTTGTAAAGGACTGCCCTCTGCCAGTGAAACGTGTACCTTGGGAAAGCGGCGGCGAAACTCCGGGATGAAGCGAGGCAGAAAATAGCGTGCCTGTGTGTGCGTACACGCAATCACCAGACTGCCCTCATCGCGTCGGGCAAACTCGTCACTCACCTTCTTGAGGTTGTCAACTTCAACCATGATCCGTTCGATGATACTGGCTACAGCCTGCCCGGGTTTGGTCAGTCCTTTGATCCGTTTCCCATGGCGTTCAAATACTTTGACACCCAGCTCGTCCTCAAATTCAATAATGGCTTTTGACACGCCGGGCTGGGACGTGAACAGAATCCGTGAGGCCTCTGTCAGGTTGAAGTTGCGCCTGATGGTTTCGCGTATAAAGCGGAATTGTTGTAGATTCATTGTCCTTGCCTGTATGAACCACCAGACCACTGTTTCGGACTACCGGAACAGAGTGACAAAAACACATGAGTCCGACCTGCAGGAGGATCGCGCAGACCGCTGGCGGTGATAATATGCCGGCACGGGCCGCACACATCACCCAGATTATAAGTTATATCAAACGCTTTTTATATAATTAATTGATATAAACATATGTTCAATTTCAACTGAAATAATCCGGGCTTATCACCCGCACAGTCAGGCCGCTGATTTTTTGGGTGTTTTCAGGCGCAGTCGCGAGCGGAACGCGTACAGGCAAAGCAGGAACACAATCACATGAAGCGACAGCGTGCCTGTCAGGAAATCGATCTTGCCGTTACTGATCCAGCCGCGCATCAGGTTGATCAGGTTCATATACAGAAGACCGGTCAGACCCGCCAGCAGCAGGTCACCGGATCGGCCCAGACGAGGATTGACCGCGCCTAGCGGAATGGCCAGCAGGGCCAGATTCAGGGCCGCCAGCGGCAGAGAAACGCGCCACATGATTTGCGCCTGACTTTCTGCCTTGTGATCCTGAACAAGATTCATGGTTGGCCTGGATTTCATCTGATTCAGCGCATTCTGACGTGCAACTTCGTCTGCACTGGTACCGGAGCTGTTTTCCAGTCGCATAGTGTAGGAGTCGAAGCTCACCATCCGGAATTCCGCACTATCGGGCTTCATATCGTAGCGATTGCCCGGCCCGAGTACGACGTAGCGGTCGCCATTATCTTCTCGTCGAACGCGCGCATTTTTGGCGGTCACAATGGTGTACCAATCCTTATCCAGCACGCGTGCAAAGACTGCGCCGATTTCGTCCTTGGGATCTTTGGGCGCTTCGGTGAAAAAGACGCGCGCGCCGCCGGCAGATTCAATGAACTGACCTGCCGTAATCTTTGACAAATCGGACCGTTGTTCGTAACGCTGACGATATTCTTCGATCTGTCGGTAAGCCCATGGCGTGATCTCCAGTGTCAGGATCGCAATGAGCACACACACCGGCAGTGCAACGCGCAAAACCGGTCGGACCCAATCCTTGAGTGATACGCCGCTTGCGAACCAGACGACCATTTCTGATTCTCTGTAATTACGT
>JBEBTQ010000079.1:0-10963 GCA_040393685.1 Advenella kashmirensis
CACCCAGCAGGGCGATCAGCATGAACAGCAGCTCACCGGCGAACATGTTACCGAATAGCCGCATACCCAGTGAAACGGTTTTGGCAGCGTATTCGATAATATTGAGCAACAGATTGAAGGGCGACAGCAGAACAGCCGCAAAGCCATGTGCGTGGAAAGGTGCTGTGAACAGCTCTTTCACGAAACCGCCTGGGCTTTTGATTTTGATACCGTAGTAAAACGACAGCAGCAGCACGGCCAGTGACATTCCCATAGGAACGTTCAGGTCAGCCGTAGGAAGAATGCGATGGTAATAGAGGGGACCGTGTTCATGGTGATCACCGGTCAGACCCAGCCATCCGAAAATGGCACCGGGAAGATCCACCGGAATAAGGTCAAGCGCATTCATGAGCGCAACCCAGAGGAAAACGGTCAGCGCAAGCGGGGCAATGAATTTGCGGGAGACTTCGTTATGAACAATACTTTTGGCCTGATCGTTGACCATATCGACGACCATTTCAACGCCAGCCTGAAAACGGCCTGGAACGCCGGAGGTGGCGCGACGCGCGGCCAGCCACAGAAGGAATACGACAACCAGACCCATGGCCAGAGACCAGAATACGGAGTCATAGTTGATGACGCTCATATCCAGAATGCTGGTTTGAGGATGACCTGTGTTGTTCAGATGTGCCAGGTGATGCTGGACATAAGCTGACTGAGGCGATACTTCGGCAGGTGCAGCCATTTAGTACGTACTCCAAATTCGCAGCCTGCTTCAGGCTGCATTCTGATTTATCCCATTTACGCCGGCTATTTGAGTTTATTCAACACAAGCAGCAGGACATACCCCTTCAACACAACAACGAGTCCGATCAGCAGCGCAGGCCAGACCAGATAGGCTCCCCCGAACCTGACAACCAGTGCCAGCAGCGCGAGGGTTCCGCCGATTTTCAGCGCCTGCGTCCAGAAGAACGTAAGCGCTCCGGCGTTTGCCTGACTGTATATCTTTACGAGCATATGAAGGGATGCAAATGAGGACGGGATCAGATAGACCAGCCCTCCAGCCAGCGCGGATAGCGCCGCATACCCCCCGGCTATGCCCCAGCTTGCCAGTACCGCAAGCAGCAACAATGCTGATTGCGCAAGTACCAGATTCACCAGGCCTTTCGCCGCCCTTGCGTTCATTCTGGCCCGCTCTTCTGGAGTCAGGCTTAATGGACGCGCTTCTCGTGGCGTTTCGTGTGGCTTTTCTGACATTGCCGGCGCGCTCTTTCCCACAGTAGCGTGTTGGTTACCAGCAACAGTCGCATTTTGTGATGCATCAGGCTGCTGATTCCGGTCTTCCGGCAAATGCTTCGTACGACTTTGTGGGATGGCACCCGCTAGTTTCATGGTATTGCCCCCGCGCCGTTCATAACGGTTTTTAGCATTCAGTTAAGCCATGGGAGTATATCGTAAATTTCAAGTCACAGGCAAGCCGCGGGGACGATTTCTTACATATTCTTGAAGGCCGGCGCACGCTTGTTCACGAAGGCATCCATGCCCTCTTTCTGGTCCTGCGTGGCGAACGTTGCATGAAACACACGGCGTTCGAACAACAGTCCCTGCTCAAGTGTTGTTTCCTGTGCAACATTGACACATTCCTTAGCCATCATGAGCGCGGTTTGTGACATTCCTGCCATACCCTGGGCAATTTTGATGACCTCTTCCAGGAATCCTTCTACCGGAAGCACGCGAGCAACCAGACCGGCACTTTCCGCTTCTTTGACATCCATCATGCGACCGGTAAGTACCAGGTCCATGGCTTTGGCCTTGCCAATGGCACGCGTCAGCCGCTGTGTACCGCCAAGGCCGGGAATAGTGCCAAGCTTGATTTCGGGCTGACCGAATTTTGCGTTTTCAGCAGCGTAAATCATGTCGCACATCATGGCCAGCTCGCAGCCGCCGCCCAGCGCGTAACCGGACACGGCAGCAATCACCGGCTTGCGGATGACGTTCTTGATGGTTTCCCATTCGCCACAGATGTAGTTGCTCTTGTATACATCCATGTAGTCCCAGCCTTTCATGGCGGCAATATCCGCTCCCGCCGCAAAGGCCTTTTCAGACCCTGTGAGTACGATCACATTGATGCTGTCGTCTCCCTGAAGAGCCAGCAGCGCATCGCTAAGGGAATGCATGACCTCGTTGCTCAGCGCATTGAGCACTTTCGGGCGGTTGATGGTGATGACGCCGACAGCGCCTTCAATACGGGATACGACAAATTCTTCTGACATGCTTGGGTCTCCGGAGGATCTGATTGAGGGCAGTTGCGGCCTTGATCCGCATCGCCCGGCATAACTGACATTGTGTCAAATATTGTAGCCATTGAATGACGCAAAAACGACAAACCCCCGGTTTTTGCTATAGTTGTCGGGTTAATCCTCAGAATGATCGAGCACGCATGCCTCACGTCTTATACAGAATTACCCCCGCAGACCCTGCCGCCCACTACTTTGATGTCGAAGTCACGATTGACCGGCCGGATCGGCGCGGACAGGTGGTATCACTGCCAGCCTGGATTCCGGGCAGCTATCTGATCCGGGATTTTTCCAGGCATATTCATCGCCTGCAGGCCAGAACAGGACGCACACCGCTGGACATCACCAAAGTGGATAACCATACCTGGCAGGTGGCATCGTGTTCGCGGCGTCTGACGCTGAGCTATCGCGTCTATGCCTGGGATTTGTCCGTCAGGTGCGCGCACCTTGACCAGACGCATGGCTTCTTCAATGGCACCAGCGTGTTTCTGAAAGTTCATGGCCGGGAGAATCAGCCCAGTGAGGTCGAGATCGCCGCTGGACCCGGCACCGCCCACTGGCGCGTCTATACGAGCCTGAGGCCAGTACGCCGAGGACGTCAGCCAACGCGAGAGCATCGCTTCGGCCTGTATGAAGCGCCCGATTATGACGCCCTGGTGGATCATCCGGTAGAAATGGGCACACCGCATGTTGAGACGTTTACTGCTTGCGGCGCGAAACACGAGATGGTATTCACTGGCGTGCTGCCGAATGTGGACTTCAAACGCATTGCGCGCGATGCGGCAAAAATCTGCGAGACCCAGATCCGCTTTTTTGAACCGGAAACGCATCGTGCGCCGTTTCTGGACAGTGCCGACAAGTATGTGTTCATGACGTATGTGACGGGCAAGGACTATGGCGGGCTGGAGCATCGCGCCTCCACGGCCCTTGTGGCCTCCCGCCCGGATCTGCCCGTCATCGGCAATGAAGAACGCAGCGAAGGCTATACGGGCTTTCTGGGGCTGGTCAGTCATGAATATTTTCATACCTGGAATGTCAAGCGTATCAAGCCGCAGGCCTTTGCTCCCTATGACCTCACTCGACCGAACCTGACCTCCCTGCTCTGGATCTTTGAAGGCTTTACCTCATACTACGATGATCTGATGCTGCTGCGGTCCGGCGTCGTGGAGGAAACGGACTATTTACGACTTCTGGCAAAAACCGTCAGCAATGTGCATCGCGGCCCTGGCCGTCTGCATCAGAGCGTGGCAGACAGTTCCTTTGACGCCTGGAATCGCTACTACCGACAGGATGAAAGTTCGGTTAACAATATCGTCAGCTATTACACCAAGGGGTCACTGGTCGCGCTGGCACTGGATCTGAGCATTCGCAATGCAACGCGCAACAGGAAATCGCTGGACGATGTGATGCGCCTGATGTGGAATAAATACGGACGCCGCTTTTACCAGACGCGCCAGCGTGGCCTGGATGAAGACGAATTCCCTCAGTTGCTGAAACAGGCAACAGGTGTTGACCTGAGCGATTTTATTGAAGTGGCAACCCGACAGACGCAGGATCTGCCACTGGCCGCCTTGCTGCGCAAACAGGGTGTGCTTCTTGAATGGCAGACCGAACGTCGCGCGCCCGGGATCGGCGCAGTCGTGCGTGCAACGGCTGCCGGCGAACCAGGTATTGCCCAGGTTTATGAAGGCAGCGCGGCACATGCCGCAGGATTGTCGGCGGGTGATGTTCTAGTCGCTCTGGATGGCCTGAAAATTGAAGCAGCCAGCTGGGACAAATTGCTGGATCGCTATCAGGCAGGCAGTCAGGTAATGATTCATTATTTCAGACGTGATGAACTGCGCAGCACAACGGCGACACTGCAGGCTCTGCCTGATGACAAGTGCAATCTGAGAAGGGAAACCGACGCTTAATGCGTGACACCAGCGGCTGAGGCGTGAATTTTTGGCTCACGCCGGATAGGTATTGGAATCACGGGAGTCAGACTGCATAAGCAGAACCGGGCTCTTCTATCGCAGGTGATGCCGAACGCATTTACTTTGCGCGATCGCGGGCAGCGCAAACAGGACATTCGGGATTGCGCTCCAGATGCAGCGTCTGCCACTGCATGCTCAGCGCATCCAGCATCATCAGCCGGCCTTGCAAATTCTCTCCGGCACCCAGCAATGTCTTGATGGTTTCGGCGGCTTCGACGCTGCCGATAATGCCCACCAGCGGCGCGAAGACGCCCAGCGTGGCGCAATTGTCGGGCTGCAGATTATCCGAAGGCGGAAACACACAGGCATAACACGGCGAGTCGGGGTGTCGTGTATCAAAAACCGTGACCTGCCCTGCGAACCGGATGGCGGCCGCAGAAACAAATGGTTTGGCCTGCGTGACGCAAACCTGGTTAATCGCCTGGCGGGTATGAAAATTATCGGTGCAGTCAACGACGATATCTACATCACGCAGCAAACCCGCAAGGCGATCGCTATCGACCCTTTCCACGATCGTTTCCGTTACGCAGTGCGGGTTGATTTGCTCGATGGCCTTGCGCGCAGACTCCGCTTTGCTCTGGCCGATGCGATCCGTCGTATGGATGATCTGGCGCTGCAGATTCGATAGCTCAACCATGTCATCATCGACCAGCACGAGCCGGCCAATGCCTGTCGAAGCCAGATATGCGGCTGCGGGCGATCCCAGACCGCCAAGTCCTAAAATGAGTACGGAACTGCGCAGCAACTTCTCCTGACCCTCGATACCGATGGCATCCAGCATCAGGTGACGCGCATAGCGCAGCAGCTGCTCGTCATCCATTGTTATTTTCCTGACGGAGTTCCGGCTTTGTCATCGGGACTGACCTTGTCTGCAGGGGCCTTGCGATCCGCTGGCGCTGCCGGTACGGGCTCGGCCTTGTCGCGTTCACGTGCGTCGTCAGGTTCCTTTCCCGCGGGTTTGCCATCATCTGCCTTACCTGCCTCGGTCGGCTTTTTGGCTGTTTCATCAATGGATTTTTTCTCGGCCTGTTGCTCTTCTTTGCTCAATGTTTTCTCGGCCACCGGTGCACCGCCCTTGACGGGTTTGCCCTCAAGTTTGTTGATGGCCTGCGTCAGTTGAAAATCTTCCGGCGAGCCAAATTCAAATACTTCCTGTTCTTCGGCCGATTCATCCGGTTTGAGCGATGTGGTTCCCTTGACCTCTCCATCTTTGCCAGCCTGATCATTGCTCAGATGTTCGGCAAGATCAGCTTCCCTGGGGAAACTGAACAGATCACCTTTTTCTGTATCGGTCACCACCACGTCCGGCACAATACCTGTTGCCTGTATGGAACGGCCCGAAGGCGTAAAGTAACGGGCCGTTGTGAGTTTCAGCGCTGTATTGTCGTCGAGGGGCATAACCACCTGCACAGAGCCCTTGCCAAAGCTGCGATTACCCATAATGGTTGCGCGCTTGTGATCCTGCAGAGCACCCGCTACGATTTCAGACGCAGAAGCCGAGCCCACGTTGATCAGCACGACCATAGGCACGGTTCTTGTCCATGACGGCAGGTCTTTCAGATAATCCTTGGCGTTGTGCACATAATCTGCCGGATTGGCCTTGAAGACATGAGATTCCTGATCGATGCGCGATTTGGTGGACACAACGTTGACGCCAGGCTTAAGGAATGCCGCAGACACGCCAATGGCGCCCGTCAGCAGTCCACCCGGATCATTGCGCAGGTCCAGTACCAGCCCTTTGACCTTTCCTTTGGCATCCAGATCTTTCAGCTGTTTGGCCAGATCAGGACCGGTACGTTCCTGGAACTGCGATACGCGGATGTACGCAATGCCATCCTGCAGCATTTTGCTGCGCACGCTCTGTACCTTGATGACAGCACGAACCAGATCGAAATCAAGCTGCTTGCCCGTAGAGGGACGGCTGACCGACAGTTTGATGGCACTGCCGACATCTCCTCTGAGGTTTTTCACCACATCGTTTAGCGGTTTGCCCTCCATGCTTTCACCGTTAATCCGGGTGATGATGTCGCCGGGCATGATCCCTGCCTTGGCGGCGGGCGTGTCTTCAATGGGCGATATGATTTTGACGAAACCTTTTTCCGGCCCGATCTCTATGCCCAGACCACCGAATTCACCGTCGGTAGAGGCGCGCATTTCTTCATATTCGAGCTCATCCAGATACGCGGAATGCGGATCCAGATCCTGAACCATACCCTTGATGGCCGATTCAATCAGCTTCTGGTCTGAAACAGGTTCAACGTAATTGTTCTTGATGGCGGCATAAATGCGCGCAAACCGCTGTAGTTCTGCAAACGGCAGTGATTCCTCGGCGGGCAGCGGTGTGTGAAGTTCAGGTGCGGGGATCTGACGTTCGGACTTGACCGGTTTGGTCTGCGAAAGCGCAAGGGGCGAGTAAACCACCGCGGCCTGTATAAGGCCGATGGTAATCAAGGTGGTCAACTGGCGAACTGCAAACAATTTCATAGCGTATTCCGGAAAGTTGCCGGGCGCCGTTACCGGGCCAGCCAGCTCATGGGATCTACAGGCGCAGACCCTTTTCTGATTTCAAAATAAAGGCCAGGGTCAACCTGCCCACCCGTGGCACCGACCCGCGCAATGGTTTCACCAATCCGGACACGGTCTCCAACCCCTTTACTCAGGCTCTGATTGTAACCATATACGCTCAGGAAGCCATTCTGGTGATCCACAATGATGAGATTACCGAATCCCTGAACCCAGCTTGCGTAAACAACACTACCACTGCCTACGGCCTTGACTGGCGTACCACTGCCAGCGCGGATAAGAATACCACGCCAGACATCGCCGGTATCGGGACGCGGGGTGCCAAAGCGTCCCTGCACGCTGCCGCGCACGGGCCACGGCGCACCGCGCTGCAACCCGGCCGCGCCGGATGAAGCTTCTGCGGCCGCCTTGCGTTCATCTTCTCTTGCTTTCTGAGCCAGGCGCACTTCTTCTTCGGCCTTCAATCGTGCAAGCCGGGCTTTTTCACGATCAATTTCCAGATTCTCGCGCTGCATGCGGGCCTGCGCCAGTTGCTGCTGGGCTGCTGCTGAGGAACGCGAGGCGGCTTCAAGATCGGGTTGCGGCTGGACGGTAGCGCCTGGCGCTGGCGGTGCATTTTCACGTGCGCGCTGCAGCGCGGCGGCCTGCTCTTCTGCAGTCAGATAGGCTCGCTGCTCGGCTTCCCGGGCAGCCTGAGCCTGACGCGCGGCCTGTTCTGCGCGTTTGGCCGCCAGCGCAGCCTGACGAGACGCTTCACGTGCAGCACGCTCGCGTGCTTCCTGCAGCGTCTTGCGTCTGGCCGCTTCACGCGCTTCGCGCTCAATGGCAGCCTGCCGGATGGCTTCGCGCTGCTTGACAATATTGTTCTGGATGTCGTCGATCAGCGAATTCAGTCGCCGATCATCGCGGGCGAGCTTGCCCGCCTGCGAACGTCGGTCTTTCAGTTCGGCTTCAATCTGCGCCAATACGGCGGCATGTTTTTGCTGTTCTTTTTCAAGATCACTTTTACCCTTGCGGGCGTCATCGGCCAGCGCCTTCAGAGTCTGCTGATGACCGGCCACTTTGGCCTTGACTGCGTCAAGTCGGGCGATTTCCTTGTTCAGTGCCTGAACGGCGTTGGTGCGCGCTTTGGCCACATAGCTCAGGTAGGTCAGATCACGGCCGATCTTCTGCGCGTCGTCGCCGGACAGCAACGCGGCCCAGGGTGAAACGCCATTGGTGTATTGGGACTTGAGCTGCTCGGCAAGCTCATCGCGACGCTGCTCCATCAGCGCCTGCTGCTGCGCCTGTTCCTTGCGCAGCCCGTCCAGTTCCTTTTCAGTATTGTCGCGTTGCTGATTCAGATCATCCAGACGCGCATTCAAACGTGAAATTTCACTTTCGGACTGACGCAGTGATTCAGTCACATCCTTGCGATCACTTTCTGATTCGTCGATGCGCTTCTGCACCGAGGCGATCTTTTCCTGAAGATCACGCCGCAGCCGCTCTGCATTCTGCTGTTGTTTGGTCAGAGACGAAATGGATGGCGACTGCGCCCACACTGGTGTTGCTGCAGTGAGCAACAGACAGGCGAGCGCGAGGTATCCTGGCGCGCACAATGACGACAGGCAGCGGCGTCCACTCATGCTGCCGTCTTTATGACATGCACGCATGGAGAACAGGAAACGCACAGAACACCCGGGTCACATCAATCCTTTTTGGCTTTACCCTGGGCAGCCACGGCCGCCATGGCAGCGGCAATCGCTTCCTGGTCGCCCAGATAGTAGTGTTTGATAGGTTTGAGATTTTCGTCAAGCTCATAAACCAGCGGCTGGCCGGTAGGAATATTCAGATTGACGATTTCTTCTTCGGAAACCTGATCCAGATGCTTGATCAGGGCGCGCAGGCTGTTACCGTGAGCCGCAATCAGCACATTGCGTCCGGCGCGAATTGCCGGGGCAATGGATTCGTTCCACAGAGGCAGTACGCGTGCAACTGTGTCTTTGAGGCATTCGGTTGCAGGCAGTTCCTCGGCGGCGATACGTCCGTAACGGCTATCGAAACGCGGATGACGTTCGTCATCTGCATCCAGCGGATCGGGTGCGATGGCGTAAGCACGACGCCAGATGAGAACCTGTTCGTCACCGAACTTCTGCGCGGTTTCCGCTTTATTCAGACCCTGCAACGCGCCATAATGCCGTTCGTTCAGGCGCCAGCTTGGATGCACGGGGATGTACATGGCGTCCATGGCATCCAGAGCAATCCAGAGTGTACGAATGGCGCGTTTCAGCACTGAGGTGAAAGCCAGATCAAAGGAATAACCTTCTTTTTTGAGCAGCTCGCCGGCCTCCCAGGCCTGCTGCCTGCCGGTTTCGGTCAGATCGACATCTTTCCACCCCGTGAACCGATTCTCCAGATTCCACTGGCTCTCGCCATGCCGCATTAACACTAACTTGTACATTATTGATTCCCGCAAGACAAAACTGAAAAACTGTAAATCTGCTGAAAGCGGCCCGCAAACTGCCTGAAGGACGGCTCCCGTGATTAATTTTCCTCTATTTTACAGAACTCTTATCTCGAATAGTCCAGCTATTTTATAATCAGTAAATTCAGCGTTTGAAAAGCGCATTTTCAGGATTCATTGTGGAATTTCTTCTTTATCAGAACTCGATTTACTTTCTTATCTTTCTGCTGGTGTCCGGCGGACTGCTGCTCTTTCCCTTGCTGCGCAAGCAGGGCAAAGGCAATACCGGGCTGGGCGTCAAAGAGGCCGTCAATCTGGCCAATCGGGAAAATGCCGTTTTTGTTGATGTTCGCCCTCTGGAAAACTATCGCGCCGGCTCCATCCCGTCTGCGCGCCATCTGCCTGCCGCTGAAGCCGAACAAAAGATCAGCAGCCTGCCACGCAACAAACCACTGATCCTGGTCTGCGAAAACGGACGCGACTCCGCAAAACTGGTCAAAACCCTGGCAGACAAGCATACTGCCGCTGTCTACTCGCTGGCTGGTGGCATGACCGCCTGGAAAGCAGACGGCATGCCCGTCAAACAGCACGCCTGACCGGCACGACCGCGACACTCGCAACCTCTCCATGTTTACACAGGATTGATGATGAAAAAAGTGACCATGTTCTACAAAATAACCTGCCCGTACTGTGTGCGTGCAGAGAAGCTGCTGCGCGAGCGTGGCGTGTCCGACCTGGAAAAAATCAGTGTTGACACAAACCGGGAACAGCGCGCTGTCATGATTGAACGATCTGGTGGCCGCACAACCGTTCCCCAGATTTTCATTGGAGACGAGCATATCGGTGGATGTGATGATCTCATGGCGCTTGACCGTGAGGGTAAACTGACTGCTATGCTGGGTCAGTGACCCGTTTATTTTTGATATTTACCTAATTAGGAAGTTATATGGCCGACGAAAACAACGCTGCATCAAATAACGCTGCATCGAACAACGAAGCAACAGGATCAGATCCGGTATTTTCAATGCAGCGCGTGTATCTGAAAGATCTGTCGCTGGAAATGCCCAACGCGCCACAGATTTTTCTGGAACAGGAAACACCCACTGTTGAGGTCTCTCTCAACGTCGGTGGCGAACGTCTGGCCGAAACCGTCTTTGAAGCTACGGTGACGGTCACCATCACCACCAAAATCGGCGATAAAACCCTGTATCTGGTTGAAGGAACACAGGCCGGCATTTTTGAAATTGCCAACATTCCCGAAGAGCAGTTCGAGCCACTGATCGGCATCGTCTGCCCAACCATGCTCTTCCCTTATCTGCGTGCCAATGTGGCTGACGCGATCAACCGCACCTCACTGCCCCCACTGCATCTGGCAGAAGTCAACTTCCAGGCTCTGTACGAGCAGCGCGTCCAGGAAGCGCAGAACCAGGCTGGCGGCGCGCCGGCTGACAACGGTTCAGGCATTTACGTACCTCCTGGTACGACACGTCAATAAGTCTGCATGACGTCTGCATCAGCGCCGTCGCCACTACGCGTACTTGTTCTTGGAGCAGGTAGCTGGGGCACGGCGCTGGCGCTGTCAGCCTGCCGCAATGCGCAGGTCAGGTTATGGGCCCGGGATCCCGGCACGGCCGAAAACATTCAGCGTCATCACCGCAACCCAAGGTATCTGCAGGACATAGATCTGCCGCCCGCCTTGCTTGCGACCAGCAGCCCTGAACAGGCCTTCGCCTTTCTGCAGGACG
>JBEBTQ010000080.1:0-10901 GCA_040393685.1 Advenella kashmirensis
GTAATGGCTCCACGCCGGCAACCCGCAATAAACCAGCGTCCAGTGCAGCAATCGCGGCAAATGATTCAGCGAGTGCGAAAAGCGCGACAGGCTCGGCTGGCAGCAGCAATGCCGCCTCCGGCCAGGCCGGCAGCACCGGTCCGCGTTATCTGCAGGTCGGCGCCTTTCGCGATGAGAAAGAAGCCGACGCATCTCGCGCCCGGATGATCATGATGGGCTTCAATGTACAGATCCAGAAAGCGCGCGTGAACAATATGGACGTGAACCGGGTGCGCATCGGTCCGTTCAATACGGAACAGGAAATCAAGGCCTCCCGCGCCCAGCTTTCAGGGGCAAATATCAGTTCCACGATTGTGCGTTGATACCTGTCATCAGACGTTACAGATGATGGCGGGGACCTTTAGCCCCGTGCACGAGTCCTATAATGCAGTAAAACCGGTGCAGTTTCTTCCGGTCCGGGGGCGCCAGCGCTCCTTCATCAACCGATAATCAACCCGATTCAAGAACAGACTATGAAATTATCCACCCCCCTGCTCCGTGTTGTTTCCGCTGCATTGCTGACTGGCGCAGCTGCCTTTGTTCCGGTGATGGCCCAGTCCGGCCCGGCATTCAAAACACTGACGACAGCTCAGCCTTCCGGATCCGGCGATAAAGTCGAAGTGATGGAATTCTTCGCCTACAGCTGCCCTCATTGCGCCGAGATGGAACCCATGGTGGAAAAATGGGTGAAAACATTGCCATCAAACGTGGCTTTCGTGCGCGTTCCGGTTGCCTTCAATGCGGCCATGCAACCCATGCAGCAGCTCTACTACTCTCTGGAAGCACTGGACAAACTGGACCTGCATCCAAAAGTCTTTGATGCCATCCACAAGGAAGGCAAAAAACTGTTCACCAAAGATGCCATCGTCGACTGGGCAGCCTCCCAGGGCATCGACAAGGCAGCTTTCACCAATGCCTACGACTCGTTCGGCGTCACTGCTAAGGTCAAACGCGCCACCGAAGCCACAGACATTTACGCGATCGAAGGCACTCCGTCATTTGCCGTGGGTGGCAAATACGTCACATCTCCCGGCATGACCGGCGACTACGCCTCAAGCATTGCTCAGGCCCAGAAACTGCTGGACCAGGTCCTGGCAGAGAAAAAATAATCAGCATGAAGTGTCCGAGGCCGCAAGCGAATGCGGCCCCGGCACAATGATTCGTTATTCAATTGCCGCCACTTTCATGGCCTGCTGCATGTCGGCAATCAGGTCATCGACCGATTCCAGCCCGATATGCAGCCTGACGACCTGCAATGCCTTGTCTGCATGTTCGGCAAAGTAGGCGTGATTGCGCAGCACGCCGGTATCGACCCACTGCACAAGACTCTCATACCCTCCCCATGAATAGCCGATTCCGAACAGGGTGAGCGCGTTTACAAAGTGGCGCGCCTGTGTCTCCGAGATAGTCATGGCAACGGAAAGCAGGCCATTGGAACCGGTGCAGTCGCGTTTCCACAAGGCATGTCCTCGATCAGACGGCCATGCCGGATGATAGATTTGCGCCACTGCGGGCTGCTTTTCCAGCCATTCACACACCTGCAGTGCATTGCGCGCGTGCTGTTCCATACGAACGGGCAAGGTTCGCACGCCACGAATGGCCAGCCAGGCGTCGTCTGCACTGATGGAAAAACCCATAGCATATTGGTTGGTATCTATGGTCTTGATGAGTTCGGGATCATTGGCAATCACCGCCCCCAGCATAAGATCCGAGTGGCCACCCACATATTTCGTTCCGGCCACAATGCTCACGTCTGCGCCTAACGACAGGGGCTTGTAGGCGTATCCCGAACCCCAGGTATTGTCCGTGACCAGAATCAGCCCGTGTTTTTTGGCAAACGCGGATAACGCGGGCATGTCCAGCATTTCCATCAGCAGCGAACCGGGCGCTTCCACATACAGGATCCGCGTATTGGGTTTAACGTGCTTCTCCAGTTCTGCGGGATCTTTGGCGGAGGTGAAGGTCGCTTCAATGCCCATGCGTTTGAGTACCGTGTTGTTCAGCTGAAAAACCGGCCCGTAGACACAATCGGCGGCCAGCATGTGGTCTCCGGCACTCAGCAGCGACAGCAGCGCCATGCTGATGGCTCCCAGACCCGATGAGGCCAGAAAGGCGCGTTGCCCTCCTTCCAGCGCGCAGAACACATCTTCCAGTGCCGCATGCGTATCCATACCCATGCGTCCGTAGGTGACCAGGCGCTCCCCACGGCTCTTGCGCTTATACGTATTCTCCAGATCTTCCAGCGTATTGAACCGAACCGTACTGGTACGCATGGAAGGCAGACTGACGGGCGCGACAGGATGCTGCTCATCACAAGGCGCAGTGCCCAGGTGCTGTAAACGGGTAAGAATGGAAGACTCGGAAGACATAGAACGGCCCTGTGGTTTATGATTGAAACAGTCATTCATTATAGCCACGCCAGATTCGGAGACCTCATGATCAGCCCGGACACCGCATTCGTTTTTGCCGGCATCGCCTGTCTGCTGGCCTTGTCGCCCGGCCCGGACAATCTCTTTGTGCTGTTTCAGTCCATGCTGTGGGGCTGGCGTGCCGGGTTCATGATTACCCTTGGCCTGTGCACCGGCCTGTTGTTCCACACGTTTATTGTGACTGTCGGGATCGCGGCGCTGATCGCGGCTTCGCAGACGGCATTCCTGATACTGAAACTGATTGGTGCCGCCTATCTTTTGTATATGGCCTGGCAGGCCTGGCGCGCCCCCCCGGTATTTTCTTCAGGAGAATCCACCCCCTCGCGTCCGGGCAATCTGCAGTTTTATCGACGCGGCATTCTGATGAGTTCAACCAATCCCAAACTGAGCATTTTCTTTCTGGCGTTTCTGCCCCAGTTTGCCCATCCCCAGGACGGACCGCTGACGCCGCAGCTGCTGGCGCTCAGCGCCATTTTTATTCTCTCTGCTCTGCTGGTGTTCAACCTGATCGCTTTTTTTTCCAGCTATGCGGGGCGTTTCCTGAAGGAATCGGCGCTGGCGCAACGCATTCTCAACCGACTTGCCGCAGTGATTTTTGTCGGACTCGCGGTCAGGCTGGCAACCAGCAGCAAGTAATTATTTCAATCGAATATCCAGTCTGACCACATCACCGCGATATATCCCGTCGCCCACAAAGACAATGGTGCCGTTCTGATCGACAGCGCTGCGATGCACGTGCGCAACGGGCGCATTCAGCGGCAGATGCAGCAGATCTGCCAGTTCAGGATCAGCCGACCCCAGGGTGAGTGTCTGATGGGCTTCTATAATTTCAAGACCGGGCAGTTCCCGCAGAATCCGCATTGAGGTTTTGGTTTCAAAGGCACGTGCAGGAATCTTTTTGCAGATTTTCTCGTCGATATAGACTTCGCCCAGATAGTAAGGACGATCATTGCGCCAGTGCCGGCGCCGCCAGTATTGATAGCTGCCAGCCAGCTTTCCCAGTGACAGGTCTGCCGTAGCTGGCATGCGGCTATCCCGGGCCGACAGAATTTCGATGCTGACACCTTCGGGAGCGATCAGCTGGCCATCCCAATTTGAGGCAACCTCACACCAGAACTGTTCCTGGGGTTTGCCGGTGACGAATGTGCCTTTTGCCCGATAGCGGGCGATCAGTTTTTCTTCTTCCAGCAGATCCAGGGCCTGGCGTACGGTCGCGCGCGCCACATGGCACTCTTCTGCCAGTTCATCCACGGTGGGAATCTGCGTACCTACCGGCCATTGACCGGATTCAACGCGGCGCCGGAACAGGCTGGCCAGCTGCACGTAGCGGGCAGCGGCGCTACGGCTGAAATCAATGGGGGCTGTGCTGTTTTTGGTCTGCGCTTGCGTCATCTTCCTGTCCATATGTGGCTGGGATGACAGGAATAGGACGTCCTGCAGCTGTGCTGCCACTGACGCCTTCTGTCATCCTTATATTCCGAGCATTATAGCCAGTTTGCCTGCATACGACTGTTGCCAAAGGTGTATCAATCGGACTATCGACCCTTGAAAACCGGCTTGCGCTTTTCCACGACAGCGCGCACGGCCTCGCGTGCATCTTCGGTATGCATCAGTCGGGTACTATACTGCTGCTCCAGTTCATAGCCTTCATCCACCGGCATGTTCTCAATCCGGTTCAGGGCCTCTTTCATGGTGACCAGACCGATGCGGCTTTTGGAAGCAATCACAGATGCCATATCCATGGCCGTGGGCATCAGCAGCCTTGGTGAGACCACCCTGTCTACAAACCCCACACGATGGGCTTCCCAGGCGCTGATCTGTTCACCGGTAAATGCCATATAGCGGAGGCTGCCTTGTGGCACCAGTCTTCCTGTATGCGCACCACCCCCACAACGCCCGACATTAATTTCCGGCATGGAAAAGGTCGCCTTTTCAGACGCAATGCGAATATCACTGCTGCTGGCCAGGACACTCCCTGCGCCCAGCGCCGGTCCGTTGACAGCCGCAATGACCGGCACAACACAATGACGGATCGCACGGAAGGTGGCACGAACCACTTTGGCCCGCTCCGGATCTTCCTCGGGCGTGGCTGCCAGAAACTCCTTGAGCTCCAGCCCGGCACAAAAGGCCTTGGTTCCCTTTGCCGTAAAGACCACCACGTTGATGTCTTCCATCTGATTGATGGATTCGAATGTATCGGTAATGGCCTGGTAACGCGCCAGTGTCAGTGCATTCACAGGCGGTGAATCCAGCGTCACGACTGCGATATTGCCCTGCTTTTCCAGTTGGATTTCGTTCATCTTGCTCTTTCCGTTTTCAAAGGTATTCTGGGTTATTCATCAATAACTGTTTCTGCGCTCGCCGGTTAAATGACGTCTTATCGGCGATTCGATATCACATTGCCCGTTCCGGCCATCACCTTGATGACCCGCGATCAGACGACACCGGATTCGCGCAGCGCCCGAATGCGTGCCTCGTCGTAGCCCAGATCAGCCAGGATATTTTCCGTGTGCTGACCAAGCAGCGGTGGCGGCGAATTGAACTGTAGCGGCCGGTTGCTGAAATTGATCGGGCAAACAACCTGTGGCACATCCACGCCCGAAGGATGAGGAAGCGTTCGCAGCATCTTGCGGTGCTGAATCTGCGGTTCCTGAAACACTTCCGGAATGCTGTTGATCGGACCGCAGGGTACGCCAGCCTTACCCAGTGCATCTACCAGGTCGGCACGCGTCCAGCGCGCGAACTCTTCCTGCAACAGGGCCGTGAGCTCGGCGACATTGCGGGCGCGCTGGGCATTGACGCTGAATCGGGCATCGGTGGCCAGTTCAGGCCTCTTCAGGGCTTCGCACAGTTTGACGAATTGCCGGTCATTACCCACGGCCAGAATCACGTTACCATCGGCGCAGGCATACACGTCCTGGGGCTGAATATTGGGGTGAGCATTGCCCGTGCGCTGCGGCGTTTTGCCCGAGAGCAGATGATTCATGGCCTGATTGGATAGAACGGCTGTCTGCACGTCCAGCATGGCCAGATCAATATATTCGCCCTCTCCTGTCTGCTCGCGGCCGGCCAATGCGGCAAGCACTGACACCGCCGTATACATGCCTGTCATCAGATCCACGATGGGAATGCCCACTTTCTGTGGTCCGCCACCCGGCTTGTCATCCCGTTCGCCGGTAATGCTCATCAGGCCACCCATGGCCTGGATCAGAAAGTCGTAGGCGGCTTCATTCCTGCGCGGCCCGTCCTGTCCGAAGCCGGTAACGGAGCAATAGATCAGTCGGGGATTCACTTTTTTCAGGCTGGCATAATCCAATCCATATTTGGCCAGTGCACCCGTCTTGAAATTTTCCAGCACAATGTCGCAGTCTGCAGCCAGATCGCGCACAATCTGCTGTCCTTCGGGCGTATCCAGAGCAACGGTCAGCGACTGTTTGCCGCGATTGACCGAGAGGTAATAGCCGGCCTCAGCGGTATTCTCACCCTGCGCATCTTTCAGAAACGGCGGACCCCATGACCGCGTATCGTCTCCCTGTCCGGGTCGTTCTACCTTGATTACCGTAGCACCCATATCCGCCAGCAGCTGACTGGCCCAGGGGGCAGCCATGATACGGCTCAGGTCCAGCACACGTATATGCGAGAGTGGCCCGCTATTCTGAGTCATTCCTTCGTCTCCTTCCAAGTACATTCACTATCTGCAATAGGATAGAATTATAGCCTATATAGTTCAATAATACGACCTATTGACATTAAAGGCCGGATGTCCTAGCATAGCCGAAGTCCCAGCCAGCGCGACCGAATTCAGTTGCAGAACAATAACGGTCGCCTTTTTATCTCCAAGAGGAACCCCATGAGACCAATAACCCCTGTTACCCGGCACAACCCCGCCGCAAGCCAACCCGTCTGGCGCCTGCTTGCTGGCGCGTTTACGCTTTGCGCGACATTTCTGACGCCCGGTACCGTCATGGCAGCAGACGCCGGCTATCCATCCAAACCCGTCAAGCTTGTCGTCCCATTCCCGCCAGGAGGGTCGAGCGACACGGCGGCGCGCATTCTGGCAGACGGCATGAGCAAAGAGCTGGGCCAGACTATGGTGGTAGAAAATCGCTCCGGCGCCGGCGGCACCATCGGGATGGCATCCGTTGCACGTGCGGCTGCCGATGGCTATAACCTGGGCGTTGGGCCTGTTGGCGGTACCATCATTGCGCGCCTGATCGGCATGCAGGTGCCCTATCAGCAAAGTGATCTGGTACCTATCGCCAACATCGGCTCCCTGCCGCTGGTCATCGCCGTCAATAAAGACGTACCGGTCAGCAACATCAAGGAACTGGTCGCCCTGGCCAAGTCCAAACCGGGCAGCCTGTCATATGGCACATCCGGTGCAGGCACGCCGGGACATCTGGCGTTTGAATACCTCAAGAAAATCGCGGATATCGATGTAGTTCACGTGCCTTACAAGGGTGACTCGCCCGTGACCAGCGATCTGATTGGCGGACAAGTACAGATCGGTGTCCTGACCGGCCCTGCAGCAACGGCGCAGCAAAAAAATCCCAAACTCAAATTTCTGGCCGTGAGCAGCGCCCAGCGCTACCCACAGATGAAGGATGTTCCCACGATGGAGGAAAGCGGCTACCCCGATCTGACCATTGAGATCTGGAACCTGCTGAATGCACCAGCCAAAACCGACCCGGCCATCCTGAGCAAGCTCAATACCGTCATGAATGACGTGCTCAAACAGGAAGCCACGGTTTCACGACTGAAAGTGCAGGGCTATCTGCCACCTACACCTATGTCGCTGGAACAGGCAAAAGCGTTTCAGGATGCCGATAGCAAAAAATGGGAAACCATCGTGAAGACCACGGGCGTCAAAATCGGGCAATAGCGCTGGAATAAGCGATACCTGGCGGCAGTATCCCATGCTGCCGTGCCCAACCCATTACATATGTCATGCGATACGATGGAGAAAAACTGATGTTGCTTGCAGAAACCCCTTCCGATCTGGCCACTCATTGCGGACAGCAGCTGGGCTCCAGTGAATGGTTCACGATTACGCAGGATCAGATTGATCATTATGCCAAGCTCACTGGCGACGATCACTGGGTGCACGTGGATATTGAACGGGCCAGGCGCCAGATGCCCGAAGGCAAAACCATTGCTCACGGCTTTTTTATTCTTTCCCTGATTCCCCTTCTGGCGCGCGATATCTTTAAAATCGCGCGACGCGGCAAGGGACTGAACTACGGACTGAATCACCTGCGCTTCATCAATCCGGTGCCCGTAGGCTCAAAAGTCAGGATGCATCAGCAGCTGCTTGAAGCGCAGCCGAAAAGCGGTGGCACCCTTTTTACTTTCGAGAACACATTTGAAATAGAAGGACAGGAAAGACCTGCCCTTGTTGCCACCATGCTGCTGTTGATTTATGACGAATGAATTGGGTGGTGACAGGGTCAGACAGCGACGACACCCTGTTTGCTTTCACGAACACATTTGAAATCAAAGGGCAGGAATGACCCGCCCTTGTTGTTACCATGCTGCTGATTGATGACGAGCAATCCCCCGTCAGATAATAGACTTCTCGCGCAGCGCGGCAATCCCCGCATCATCCATACCCAGAATTTCGCTCAGGACCTCGTCCGTATGCTCGCCCAGCATGGGCGGCGGACGATTGTAGGAAACAGGTGTCGAAGACAGCTTCAGAGGATTGGCAATCTGCGGAATTCTGCCTGCACTTGAATGCTGCATATGCATGAGCATTTCCCTATGCTGTAATTGCGGATCTTCAAACACCTGGCTCAGATCATTAATCGGTCCGCAAGGAACATTCATGGCGTCCAGTTGTTCCTGCCATTCTTTTATGGGCCGCGTAATCATCACTTCCTGCAGCAAAGGCACCAGTTCCTTCTGATTCTGCGCACGCAGGCGATTCAGCACAAAGCGTGGATCATCGGCCAGCTCCGGCAGACCCAGCAGCTGCACAAACTGGCGGAACTGCGAATCATTGCCCACCGCAATCATAAGGTAGCCGTCGCTGCACTCAAAGGCCTGATAAGGGCAGGTAATCGGTGAAGCCGTGCCCATGCGTTTGGGAACAATACCGGAAACCAGATAATTCATGGCGATATGGCCAATCGAAGCCACCTGTGCATCGAACAAGGCGATATCAATATGCTGACCTTCTCCGGACACTGCATCGCGATGATTCAGCGCACCCAGAATGCCAATGATGGCATAAAAGCCCGCGGTCAGATCAGACACTGCGTAACCCACTTTCTGCGGGCCGCCGCCGGGCTCGTCTGCGGGATTGCCGGTAAGACTCATCAGCCCGCTCATGGACTGGAATATCGGGTCATAGCCGGGTCGATGACTATAGGGACCGGACTGACCGAAACCGGTAATGGAACAATACACCAGACGCGGATTGATCTGCTTCAGAGAGTCGTAATCCAGACCGTAACGCTTCAGATCGCCCGCCTTGAAATTCTCGATTAACACGTCACACTCTGCGGCCAGCTTGCGAATGACCTCCTGTCCTTCCGGGCTGGAGATATTGATGGTCACCGAACGCTTGCCGCGATTCATGGCCAGAAATGACGAAGTTTCTGCGGTTTCATTGCCGGCTTCGTCCTTGGCGCGATAGCCCTGCTGACGTACATCATCGCCTCTGCCGGGACGCTCGACCTTGATGACATCTGCGCCCAGATCGGCCAGCATTTGTCCTGTCCATGGTCCCGAAAATACCCGTCCCAGATCCAGAACACGGATATGTGAAAGCGTCTGTTGCATGTCTGCTCCAATATTTATTTCAGTTGCTATAGTCATTTGTTCATACCAGTCAGGCCGGCGCGATCGTTGCGTGCCGACACCTACGTTGGCAGGCCCAGCACCACCTTGGCAAGAATATTGCGATGTATCTCATTGGTGCCGCTGAATATCTTGGCCGCTGCAGCGCTATACAAAGGCATTTGCAGATCTTCGATGGTCGCTACAGAGTCGGTATCATTCGCTGTGATCTCATCTATCACGCCTGCGTGCTGCCCAATAGCAAGGCTACCCGAGCTCTGGTGCGTAGTCGTGTGATGATCATTCTGCTGATTCTGTGTCGCCGAATTCTGCTCTGATAAAAAGACAGCTGCGCCCGCCGTTCCCGCCTGCTCGCCGGCTGCATCAAGCAGCAGCAATGACGCTTTTTCATGGGTTTCGGTGGCCCAGATTTTCAGCAGCGACACATTTGCAGGCAGCGGTTCATTGCGGCGGACAATATCGGAAAACGCCCGGTAGGCCGAGGAAAGATCGGCGATATCCATATGCAGCTGCGCGTAATCGGCCATGAAGGCGGGATCGCTATTGAGTCCATTGGCTGCCACGACCTTGTCTATCATCGCCAAGGTATTTTGCGAATGTTTGGGATTGCCGCTGAACAGGCGTTCAAAGCCCAGAAGCGCTTTGGATATGGTCCAGCCCTGATTGAGTTCGCCGACCAGGTTCGCCTGCGGCACCCTGACATTGTCAAAGAAGATTTCGCAGAACTCCTCGTCTCCCGCAATGGTACGGATGGGTCGCACCGTGATTCCTGGTGCAGACAAATCCACCATCAGAAAACTGATGCCCGCCTGCTTCTTCACTTCCTTGTTGGTTCGCACCAGCATGAACATATGCGTGGCATCCTGGGCCAGCGTAGACCAGGTTTTCTGGCCATTCACAATGAAATCATCACCATCAATTACCGCCTCGCATCGCAGGGAAGCCAGGTCCGAGCCGGCATTGGGTTCCGAATAGCCCTGTGCCCAGACATGTTCACCGGAGAGAATGGCGGGCAGGTATTTTTCCTGCTGCTCGGCGGTTCCGTAACGAATCAGGATTGGCCCCAGCATGACCAGACCCTGATCGGGTGGCCGGCCCACGCCGTAGCGCTCCTGCTCTTCGATATAGGCAATCATTTTTTCGGGAGACAGTGCCATGCCGCCGAAAGCCTTGGGCCATGAAGGCGCAATCCATTTCTGCCGCGCCAGTGTGCGATACCAGTCGCCGATCTCATGCCAGTGCAGACGGCGCTTATGATGCCGCAGTGACTCCGGATAGTATTTGCGATAAAAGGCGCGCAGCATTTGCCGAAATTGCAACTCGGGCATGGCATCCCAATCTGCGTCCGTTGGAAAGTCTTCCCATTCTGATTTACCGGTTTCACGGGAATCGCGATCGCCATCACGCTCCTGATCACGCTGCGCGTCAAGACAACGCAAGTAACGGCCAGTATGTGCACGACGATTTCCCATCTCACTGGATAAGGCCAGCGCTTTTTTCAGCATCAATCCGACATCCGATTCGTCAGAGTATCCCATGCCACCATGCATCTGCACTGCCAGCCGCGTAACCTGCCCGGCTGCCAGTTCGGCCCGCGCTTTCAGGCGACTGGCCTGCATCGCCAGCGTGTCC
>JBEBTQ010000081.1:0-10855 GCA_040393685.1 Advenella kashmirensis
GGGTACAGCTTTTGTGAAGCCCGTCAGATTTGATTGGTATGTATGTCTGACGGTAAATCCTGCTCATGCAGAGCGTTTTGTCTCCTCACCTGCATGAAACAATTATGCGCCCAATTCGTATATATGACACTTAGGGAATGCACTAGTTTTTAGCATAAACCTCTAATTGACTGCACCGTTTTCTTGCTGTTTTTGTGCAGCGAGCTTGCGGGCCTGTTCCTTACGGGCTTCTTTAAGGGCACGACGACGGCGAATCTGTTCTTCCATATCTGCACCAATGTGGCCCTCGTGCCGCGCCGCGGCCAGATCCACCTGACGCTGACGTTCACGGAAACGTTCACGCTGCTCTTCGGTTTTGGAATCCCAGCAATGAGGACAGCTCTCTCCGCGAATATATTTCGGTGAAGCGCGATCTTCGTCACTTAAGGGATGGCGACATGCCCGGCACTGAATATACGGACCGGGTTTCAGGCCGTGGCCCACAGAGACACGCTCGTCAAAGACAAAGCACTCACCCTCCCAGAGACTTTTCTCTGGTGGAATTGTTTCAAGATACTTGAGAATTCCGCCCTGCAAGTGATAGACCTCGTCAAACCCCTGGGATTTCATATAGGCCGTGGATTTTTCACAGCGAATACCACCCGTGCAGAACATGGCAACCTTGCGCTTTTTGGATTTATCCAGCACCCCACCTTCGGCAGACTGGTTTTGTACCCAGTTGGGAAACTCACGGAAAGTAACGGTATTCGGATTAATGGCGCCCTTGAACGTGCCAATATCCACCTCATAATCGTTACGCGTATCCACCAGGACGACGTCGGGGTCGGAAATCAGGTCGTTCCATTTTTCCGGTGGCACATAGGTGCCGGCATTACGTGTGTTGACGTTGGGCTGCCCCATGGTCACGATTTCTTTTTTCAGGCGAACCCGCATGCGATGAAATGGTTCGCGTTCATCCGACCAGGACTCTTTGTGTTCCAGATCTGCCATTCTGGGATCGCTGCGCAAATAGGCAAGTACGGCGTCAATACCTTCCTTGGGCCCGGCAATCGTTCCGTTAATGCCCTCTTGAGCGAGCAGTAGCGTGCCCTTCACATGATTCTTTTCACAGAACGCCTGTAATGGCTCCCGCAGTGACTGAAAATCGGGCAGATCAACAAATTTGTATAGCGCGGCAATGGTATGGGACATAAGACTGAATACGATAGGAAAGGCAAGTTGCGTATTCTAACCGTCCTGCGCATGGCAGGACATGGCCGGATTTGATTATTCGCAACTTGCCGGGCAATTAATTTATTATTGTAAATCAAACCCTTGGATATTCAGTGCTAAGCGTGATGCCGCCTGGCAGATTTTCAGTGCGCAGCGGGCTGCTCCTTCGCATATTTGATCAATGCGCCGGTTCGGTACAGGCCGTGCACAAACTTGCCAAATGGCATAGTAATGAACAGCGAAAGAATGACCGCCAGATGCACCACCAGCAGCGGCGCCAGTGCATCTGTTTCGCGAAACAGCATCAACGCAAGGCCGGTCACCGCCGCCAGAAACAGTTGCGCAATGAAAGCGTAATCCATGCCCATCTGACGCACATTGCGAATCTCGGGATCGGTTTTACGTTTCAGCCAGAACTGACCTGCCGTACCTATGGCAAGTGAAATACCGCCGACAGTCCCTGTCAGTTTGGGCAGACTGAAAAAGGAATACGGAGCGTGCCAGCCAAAGACATAATGAAAAATCGTGCCGAACACCGTGGCCGCAAAACACAGCATGAAACCATAGAAGGTGAAATGATGCAGCCGGCGGCGCCAGGGAGAAATATTATCGTCCGGGTAAGTGCAACCGGTCTTGACGTTGCCATGCAGGTACTTGAGACTGAGCGCATCACTCAAGCCCTGACGTACATTCTTCCATGAGAGCAGCAGACGGGCCGATTCACCAGTGTCCTTTAGAAAATTGCGAAAACCCATGCCCAGCGCCAGTACCACCCATAACGCAGCCAGTCCGAAAACCGTTGCCAGTACTCCGTGTGGAAAAATGGCGTAGAAGTTGCCATTGAGTTCAGCCTGAGCGGGTCGGCCCAGTATCACGGCCAGGCCAAGCAGCACGATCAGCCCCAGCAGAAATCCCAGGCTGGCCACCAATCCGCTTTTGTCGAAACCGCGAGCGATGCTGCCAGGCCAGGCGTAGGTTTCATAGGTTGTCTTTCTGACTGCCGCCAGCTGCACCGGCAGGTTCACATTGAATTCATGTGGTGGTGCATATTGGCAGGCGTAATAACACTCGCTGCAGTTATGACACAGATTGGCCAGGTAATGCAGATCACCACGCGTGAAATCCAGTCTTTGTTCCAGTGCCGGAAAGACCGCACAGAATCCTTCGCAGTAACGACAGGAATTACAGATGCCCACCGAATTGCGGGCCTCTTCGATAAGTTGTTCAAGCTGCTGCATGTTTTGCTGCCTCCGTGCCTGCAATGCGCCCAAATACGGTGCCTATGGCCATGCCAAAGCCCGCCACATATCCTTTGCTCAGAATATTTCCTGCCATGATTTCGCCCGCAGCAAATACGTTCTGCGACAGCGACTGATCGTCCATGATGACCTGCGCCTGTTTGGTCACTTTCACACCCATATATGTGAACGTGATGCCGGTAGCCAGTGGATAGGCATAGAACGGTCCGGTATCAATCTTTGTAGCCCAGTTGGTTTTGTCGGGCTGAAGGCCCTGAGTGCGGCAGCCATCCAATACGCTGTGATCGAAGGTGCCGGGTTGTACCGCATTGTTATAGGTTTCAACCGTTTCCTTGACCGTTGCAACCGGCAGATTCAGCGATTCAGCAAGGGCTTCAATGGTGGGTGCTGAAATGGACTTAAACACAGATGGCATAAATCGACCAATTGCTTTTGAATCGATAATGCAATAGGCAACCTGATCGGGCTGCTGGGCAACCAGCCGCCCCCAGATGGCATAGCGCTTGGGCCAGAAATCTTCGCCCTCATCGTAAAAACGACGGCCTTCCTTGTTAACCACAATGCCCAGCGATACACAATCCCCGCGCGTCACAATGCCGCCATCATATTTGGGTGCCCGTGCATCAATCGCCACCGCGTGACCCTGTGTCGGGTCACCGATAATACAGGCGTTGTTGCGCATGAGTTCACGAAGCATGACGCCCTGGTTGTATCGCGTGCCGCGAATTAGAAAATTGCGGGCAGCCGGCCCCCAGGCCTCTTCAAGCCATTCAATATTGGATTCAAATCCGCCTGAGGCAATCACAACGGATTTTGCCGAGATGGAAAGTGGCTTGCCATTGGAAACAAGATCCACACTATCACATTTGTTATCAACGAAATTCAGCTTTTTGGCCTCTGTCTCGTACATGATTTGCACGCCGGCCTTTTCTGCCGCTTTGAAATAGGCGTTGACCAGAGCCTTGCCGCCCCCCAGGAAGAACGCGTTGGTACGCCCCAGGTGCAGGGTACCACCCAGTGAAGGCTGGAAGCGGACGCCGTTTTTTTTCATCCAGGGCGCACAGGCTTCTGTTTCACGAATGACATAGCGCGCCATTTCTTCGTTGGTCTCGCCGCCAGTGACGCGAAAAACATCCTGGAAGTATTCATCTTCGGGGTAGCTTTCAACCAGCACGTCGGTCGGGGCGTTATGCATACAGCGAAAATTCCGCGTGTGGCTGCTGTTGCCGCCGCGCCAGGCGCGACTTGCACTTTCCACCAGAATCACAGACGCATTCTGCTCCCGGGCCGACAGTGCTGCACACAAGGCAGCATTGCCGCCTCCAATCACAAGAACATCGCATGACAGCGCGTCACTCATGCCGTCTCCTCCAATTAATATACTGTTGTATTCTATTGTACACAAATATTTATTGGTGTGTCTTGTTTGGCATAAAATGACCCGCAAGCCTGATCAATTGCGTTATGCTTTCAGAAAATCTAGGAATTCGTACCATGGCCAGATCCAAAACTCTCCCTGTTTCAGAATCAATACCGGAACCGTCAGGCCCCACCAATGATCGGGGCATCACGCTGAGCGACCAGGCATATGACTATATTGTTCGCTCTCTAGAAGACGGCACGCTGCCACCCGGTACACGCCTACGGGAAACCGAGTTGGCGGCAGATATTGGTCTGAGCCGCACACCCATACGTGAAGCGCTGAACCGCCTGATGTCTGAAGGACTGGTGACCAATGATCCGAAGCGCGGCCTGGTCATTACCGAGCTGGACCAGAATATGGTTGGCGAACTGTACGAGATGAGACGCGTACTGGAAAGCACCGCGGCTGCCCTGGCCGCACGCCACGCGACGGACGTGGAAATTGCCGTGCTTCGGCAAATCATCGATCGGGACCAGAGACTTGAAGAGGCCGGCGCACTCTCGCAAAACAACCGACTTTTTCACCAGACGCTCTATCAGTGTGCACATAATCGCTATTTGCTGAAAACGCTTCAGGTACTGCAGAACGCCATGCTGTTACTCGGAAAAAGCACCCTGGCCGAAAGCGGGCGGCCATCTACCGCCAGAGATGAGCACCTGGAAATCATCGACGCGCTGGAGCAGCGCAATCCCGAAAAAGCCCAGGAAGTGGCGAGCAGACATATCAGCGAGGCCTATAAAGTCAGACTAAGCCGGTTTCTGCTGGATCAGGATTGACCTTTTGCCGAATCACGCAGCCACTTGCACGACGTCGCTGTCAGCTTAATCGGCGTGTGCTCCCGAGGACTTCACCGCCTTGCCCCAGGTATCGATTTGCGCTTTGATGAAGGCGCCAAATTCGTCAGGCGTCATTTTGGCGGCACGCGCGCCCTCCGGTGCCAGCTTGTTTTTCACCTCTTCACTCTGTAATGCCTTGCTGGCCGATTGGTACAGCGTGTCGATGACCTCGGGCGGCGTATTTGCCGGTGCAACAAGTCCATGCCAGGATACCGCCTCAAAACCAGGCACCCCTGCTTCCGCTACCGTTGGCAAATCTGGTAAGGCGTCCGAACGTTCAGCAGAAGATACCGCCAGCCCTTTAATGGATCCGGCCTTGAGCTGCCCGATGGCACCCGGAATGGTGGTGAAGAGAAAATCAATCTGACCGCCCATCAATGCACTGATGGCGGGTGCACCGCCTTTGAATGGCACGTGCACCAGATCCAGATGCTCGGCATCCTGAAGCATTACGCCCGCCAGGTGTCCCGGCGTTCCACTGCCCACAGAACCCATATTGGCTTTGCCGGGATTGTCCTTCATAAATTTGATGAGGTCTTTCAACCCGGTCATCGACTTGTGTTTGTTGCCGACAACCAGCACATTCGGCACGGTCGCGAACAGCGTAACGGGAGAAAAATCCTTGACGGCGTCGTAACTGAGCTTTTTGTATAACGTGGGATTGATGCCATGGGTACTTGCGGTTGCGAGCAGCAGCGTATAACCGTCGGGTTTGGCAGTGGCCACCGTCTGGGCTGCAATTGCGCCGTTTCCGCCACCTTTGTTTTCCACCACAATCGATTGGCCAAGATCCTTGGACATGGCGGCCGCCATGGTGCGCGCAAGAATATCAGACGATCCGCCCGCGGGATGGGGCACAATCAGCCGAATGGGCTGCTCTGGGTATGCTGCAAGCGCTGCTGCAGGGCTGGCCAGCAGCAACGCCAGAATACAGGGTTTCAACGTAGTCATTGGTGCGTCTCCTCATTGTTTGGTTCTACTGACAATATACCAATGAATACAATGGAATACAACTAAAGAAATAAGGTCATTGTGCGGCTGTTCCTGCAACGCTGCCCTTTTCTGCGGAGCTCACCACTACTCAACTTCCCGGAATTGATCCAGCGCATTCGTGAGAATCTGCACCGTAAGTAGCCGCCCCCCTGAAAAGCAAAAAGCCCCATCCTCCTGAGAGAATGGGGCCTTGCGGGCTTCAATGAATCAGTCGATAACTGATTACATGTTTTCGATCATGACCTGACCAAAGCCGGAGCAGCTAACCTGCGTTGCACCTTCCAGCAGACGGGCAAAGTCATAAGTCACTTTTTTGGACAGGATGGATTTTTCCATTGAAGAGATGATCAGATCAGCCGCTTCAGTCCAGCCCATGTGACGCAGCATCATTTCAGCTGACAGAATTTCTGAACCTGGGTTCACATAGTCTTTGCCTGCGTATTTAGGCGCTGTACCGTGTGTGGCTTCGAACATGGCAACAGAGTCAGACAGGTTGGCGCCTGGGGCGATACCGATACCACCGACCTGAGCAGCCAGCGCGTCAGACACATAGTCACCGTTAAGGTTCAGTGTTGCAATCACAGAATACTCTGCAGGACGCAGCAGGATTTGCTGCAGGAAGGCGTCGGCGATGGAATCCTTGATGATGATTTCCTTGCCTGTACGTGGGTTCTTGTTTTTGCTCCATGGGCCGCCATCGATCAGCTCGGCACCGAATTCTTTCTGTGCCAGCTCGTAGGCCCAGTCACGGAATCCACCTTCGGTGAATTTCATGATGTTGCCTTTGTGAACGATAGTGACGCTAGGCTTGTCATTGTCGATCGCGTACTGGATCGCTTTGCGTACCAGGCGCTCTGTTCCTTCGCGGGAAACGGGTTTTACACCGATACCGGATGTCTGAGGGAAACGAATTTTCTTGACGCCCAGTTCATTCTGCAGGAAGGTGATCAGTTTCTTGGCGTTCTCGGATTCGGCTTCAAATTCGATACCCGCGTAGATGTCTTCGGAGTTTTCACGGAAGATCACCATATCGGTTTTTTCTGGTTCACGCACAGGTGAAGGTACGCCTTTGAAATAACGGACAGGACGCAGGCAGACATACAGGTCGAGTTGCTGACGCAGAGCCACGTTCAGGGAACGGATACCGCCGCCAACTGGCGTTGTCAGTGGACCTTTGATGGAAACAACGTAGTCCTTGACTGCTTCCAGGGTTTCATCGGGCAGCCAGACGTCGGAACCATAGACTTTAGTGGATTTTTCACCGGCGTAGATTTCCATCCAGTGAATTTTGCGTTTGCCACCATAAGCCTTTTCTACGGCAGCATCTACAACCTTGAGCATCACGGGCGTGATATCTGCGCCGGTGCCGTCGCCTTCAATAAAAGGAATGATTGGCTGATCTGGAACGTTCAGGGAAAAGTCTGCGTTCACTGTGATTTTTTCGCCCGATGATGGGACTTTAATATGCTGGTAAGACATGCTGGCTCCGTAACCCACAAGTAAAAAACATGAAGACTGCCTTGGAAAATTCAGTCTTATATAAGACATAACAGTTTAACTGAAAAACGCCCATTTTGCAGGGGGAATTTCTTCTGTCACGTCAAAAAATGCGGGCGGAACAGCCCGGAATCCGTGTAATCCCTGAACCGCCCCTTCCTACACCATCTCAGCCTCTGCCGGTGCATCACCACTGTTTTCGTCCTGTACCGGGCGCCCGGTCGACGCTGCGTGATACCGGTGCTGGTGCCAGTTCTGTGCCGGCGAACCGATCCAGCTGCTGTTGGCCGGTATGGTTTCGCCTTTCATGACTGTCGTCAGCGGGCCGATCAGCGCCCCGCGCCCCACCCGGGTGTCATACAGCACGGTACTGCGCGCCCGCAAATTGACGCCCTGATCGATAAACACGTTACCGATTTTCATGACCCGATCTTCAAACAGATGCGTCTGCGGGCCGGAAAGACCGTTAAGTACGGCGTCGTCGCCGATATGAACACAATCGAATTCCGTGATATCAGTGGTATCCAGGTAAACGCCCTTGCCAATCTTCACACCGAGCAGACGCATCAGAAATGGCAAAAAGACGGTCCCCCGCAGGTAGTTCAGAAAGTTGGACACTGCCATCGATTCATACACATTGGTGACCGCCTCGCTGACCCACACATAGAGCGACCACATGGGTGCCGCAGTCGGCCGATAGCGCTGCAACAGCAGCCATTTGAGCAGCACTACCAGCACAAAGGAACTCACCCCATAAAGCAGACCATCGTAAATCAGGGATGGCAGCGATTGCACCGTCGACGCCATGGATTCATAACGGATGATGTCGTACACAATCAGATAGCCGGCGCAGATCGTAAATGCCATGGGAAGAACAATGCGCAGGGACTCGACCAGGGCGCGCCCCATGCGTCGACGCGGGGTCGGCCGGAAGGTGGTCTGCTCATCAAAACGCGTGATCATTTCGCGTGCAGGCAGCAGGATGGGTGGCGAACCGAACCAGGTATCTCCCGGCTTCATCTGCTCACTCTCGGGCGCACGTGTCTGCACACCAATCAGCACGTTCGGCGCAACTACGGTCCCGTCAGGCACATACGCACCGTTGCCGACAAAACTTCGATGTCCAATAAACGTATTGCGAATGGTCATCCAGCCACCATCCACTTCATCATCGCCCAGCATGACCGCGTCGGCAATGAAAGAATCATCTCCCAGTGTCAGCATATTCGGCGCGGCGCCCATGATGGTGGAAATTTCCGCATTTTTTCCGATACGCGCACCCAGAAGCCGATACCAGGACGCGGCAAATACCGTCGCATAGACACCATGCAGTGTATGCAGGCTGGCGGCCTGTATCTGGTTGATCAGCCATTTTCGATAATAAAGACTGCTGTATACCGAATATCGCCCGGGCTGCATTTTGGGTAGTGCCAGCCATCGAACCAGCGCGGAGAGCAAGGCGGTGAACAGAATCAGCACAAACGATGCGGGAACGGCAATGCAGAAATATTTCAGGCCGGACAACAGAAAGTTGTCATAATCGAAGTTCGGATCGACCATATCAATGAAGATGAAGGTCGGAAAGAGCGGCGTAAAGAACAGCAAGGCAATGAACAGGCTCCCCAGCGAATAGAACAACCATTCGAAAGCGATGCGACGGCGCCCCGGCATGGGTCGAGGAGGCAGCTCTGATTGGTAGTCGTCTGCCATCTTTCTGGACGGCGAGCCCTCCCAAACTTCGGCTGCGCCGATACGCTGACCATCATAGAGCGATGACAGGCCATTGAGCCGGCCACCCTTCTCAATCGCGGTATTGCCTTCCAATATACAGTAAGAGCCTACATAGGCATTGCGGCCTATCGTTACGGTTCCCAGCACCAGTTCGCCATTTTCCACTCTGGCGTTTTCAATATGAACATCGGCGCCGATACTGGCCCCTTCCTCAATCGTCAACAACGATGGCATTCGCACGGACATGGAGCTGAGCATGACTTCACGACCGATGCGCGCCCCCATGCAGCGCAAATAGCTTGCATAAATTCGCGTACCGGCAATCAGGTACAGCGGCGCCACATTGCTTAAGCGGTCTGACAGCCACCAGCGAAAGAAAGTCACGCCCCATAACGGATACCGGCCCGGCTTCATGCCCGCAGTCAGAAGCTGCCTGCCCAGGATGGCTAATAGAAAACTGAGCAGGTAAACGGCAATGAATACGACAAATGACATACCGATGGCATACCAGGCGCTGTCGTATATTTCACCTGTGAGATTGTGATAGGTAAAGAACGGTGCCAGCCACTGCATGATGGAGAGCGTTATCAGAAACGGTACCGATACGAACTGGGCCAGCCCACAGGCCAGACGACGAGACCAGGTGTTGTTGGCCGAGGGCTCAAACAGGGGCTGCGTCTCCCCTTCTACCTGCTGCAGACTATCGAGTTGCTGCATGCACTCTGCAATCGCGCGTATGCTGCGGCGCTGATACACGTTCTGCACCGTCAGGCCGGCGTAGCGCGGCACATTGCGAATCTGCGAAACAAGCCGGGCAGCAAGCAGCGAATGTCCGCCCATATCGGAAAACAGATCCGCATCCAGCCGGATGCCCTGCCCCGGAAAAAGCCCCTTCAGCACATCAAATAAAGTTTCCTGAGCCTCGTTCTCCGGCTCATCCGAGTCCTGGCCACTACTGTCTGCCTGTGTATTGATTGGCATTTGGGCCAGTGCCTTGCGATCAATTTTCCCCGAAATCAGGCGCGGCACGCTTTCTGTGAACTCGAAATACGCCGGAATCATGTAAGCCGGCAGCCGCGTTTTTAGAATATCGCGCAGGGTGGCTGACGCTGGCAGCGGATGCGGGCTGCCCGCCTCCGTCACAATCCACGCCACTAACTGGTCCATCTCATTGATCTTTCGAACCAGCACAGCCGCCGTCGCCACACCGGCCTGTTCCGACAAAGCGGCTTCGATTTCTCCGAGTTCTACCCGGAATCCTCGAATTTTGACCTGATCATCAACGCGGCCCAGGCATTCAATCACCCCTCCTGGCTGAATCCGGGCCAGGTCGCCAGTGCGATACAGGCGCACTTCCATGTCCTGTTCAGCAAAGGGGTTGGGCAGAAATTTCTCGGCGGTCAGGTCAGGACGCCCCAGATAACCGTAGGCAACGCCAGGGCCAAAAATACACAGCTCTCCTACTTCGCCCACGGGCACCAGTTGCCTCTCTTCATTGATAACAGCAAGGCCATAGTTGGGTAGCGGAGTGCCAATAGTGACCGGCTTATCGATCGCCAGCTGCTCCAGCGTGGCCGAGACCGTTGCTTCTGTCGGACCATAAGTGTTGAACAGGCGAATCCGGCCATTGTCCAGTTTGGCCACCAGCGCATCCGGACACATTTCGCCGCCCATATTGATAATGCGCAGACTGGCGGGCACCTCGGTAAACAGTGCCAGCAAGGTCGGGACCGCGTGCAGGACAGTGACACCGGCCTTTTGCAGCGCGGCGGGCAAGGCCAGCGGATCGGCCACCAGCAGTTTGGGCGCGATCCATAAACTGGCTCCGGCGAGCCAGGATATCCAGATCTCTTCGAATGACATATCGAAGGCAACCGAAAACCCTTGATAGACAAGATCAAAAT
>JBEBTQ010000082.1:0-10795 GCA_040393685.1 Advenella kashmirensis
AATACTGCCGCTCGGGACCCATCACAATTGGAATATAGTCATCGGGATTGTATCCAGACGCTGCCAGATGCGAACGTTGTTCATCGATCAGGTGGTCCTTGCGAACAATCGCCTTTTGCCAGCGGGCAAGACGAGTGACGTCCATATCCGCAAGATCCAGCGGATTGAGCAGCGCTTTGGGCACAAGCTCACTATCCTGGAAGGCATATATTCCGCCATTCTCCGGGTCACGCCTCTGTTCCATCACGCGCTGATACCATGTCAGTTCGCGGGCAACCGTGGGCTCTTCCAGCGCCGGCATGATGCACTTGATGTCGGCAGCATCATCTTCGGCTATCTCCAGCGAGCCGTGATAAATCAGTATGACTTTCTTTTCGTGTGGAACAAACCAGGCGGTTGTTGCGCGCAACGGTATTTCCAGAAATTGCTCGCGACTTTCTGTCTCTTTGATCACAAAGCAGCGGGCGCGCCAATCCGGCAGCTGACCTTTCCAAAAAGGCTGGCCAGGTGTCATATTCCAGATGGTAAACGGCGTCTTCTCCGGAAGCTGATCAAGTTTGGTCCAGCGTTGTTCCACACTGGCTGCGTTGAATATCAAGGGATTCAGATCGGGAAAGAAACCCGGAAAGTCTTTTTTTAACCATTCTTCGGAATAACTGCCTCCCAGGGCAAAACGGCTGGGACGCATCAGCGGGATTGGCCCGAAGCTGGCTGGCTCGACGGTGCTGTCCGGCGTTCCCATGCGTTGTGAAGGTAATTCTACATGGGGTGCCAGCCGCGCAGGAACACCGTCAACAAGCAGCGTATCCGCGCCTTTCCCTGCCGTATTTTCGGCATAAGACGGTCCGCCAAAGGCGTTTTCCCATGTAAGCTCCATGCGTTCAAAAGGCTGGGGCTCGGTAAGTTGTCCATTGAGCCAGTAGCGTTGTCCGGACACAACCAGGGTCTTTTCCCGGTCGCCAACCTGAACGCGAACGGCGCACTGATTGTCTTCCTTCGCAAATTCGGTTGTTGCAAAGCCACTGACAAGGTATTCGGCCTGCTGTTTGGGGATGAACTGATCTATCATTCCTTCGCAATCGAGCTGAGGAAGCAGATCCCGCCAAAGCAGGTGATCCGGATCCAGTCGTGGCCGGGTTTCATCACGGCTGTAATCAACAACGGCGAAAACGGCGACACCCAGGCGATGCTGTCGATGCATGGAGTAGGGTCGCGTCATTGACCCAAGATAAAATGGTTTTATTATTTTCATGATTGAACCATCCTGTGTCTAGCCGATGGCAATATGCTCGGGCCTATCACGACTGACATGCAGGTGTACGCGTTCGCCCGGAAGGATACGGTCTGCAAGCGAATAATCAACAATGACGAGGGCGGTGGCGGTGTGTTCCGAGCCATCTCCAGGATGAACATAACGAACCTGCACTCGATATTGCGGCTGATTATTGATGATGGTGCCGGTAAAATCACTGCGCAGAATCTGACCCTCTGCGCCAATTCCGTGCCTTACCACCCGGCGTTCTCGCCAGTCCATCCGCAGTTGCGGCCAGGTTGTAATAAAGAAGACCGCCAGCGTAAGCAAGGCACCGGCAAGGAAGGCGATCGAGCCAGTCAGTTCGCCTTGTTGATAATAGTAACCCGCAAGAAACAGCATGGGAATGGCAAACAGCAGTGGCAGAATCCGGCAAAACTCAAAAATCCAGACCAGCACGCGATTCGATTGGCGAGGCGCAAATTCATTCATGCTACGTTACGCGGTCAGGTCCAGACCGGTACCTCGCAGAGTCAAACCGCCAACGCGCAAGCGCGCACCCCGGACGCTCTGATCGAGCCCGGCGATTGCCTGTTGAGTGGCTTCGACCTCATTCTTTACGGTGCCGACTCTAGTGTCTACACCGGTGATACGACTGCCTAAACCTTCCACACTCGTCTTTAAACCCTTAATGTCAGTATCGGTGGCCGTGGCTCTGAATTTCCAGGATGCGGTCTTCGCGTCGTAGCCCGCCAGGGTTCCGGTGAAGCCGTGTGCTGCCACATTGGCGCCAGTGACTGTAGCATTGACTAAATATCCGCTTAGGGAAAAGGGGGAAGCCAGAATGGATGCAATTGCAGTGTAGGTCTGGCGAAGTCCAACAACAGAATCCGTACTTATTCCATGAACCGTACCGGTACGATTGCCGTGAGTCGTCGTAGTGGTGTTGCCATTATATGTTGTTGACGAGTTTCCATCGACAACCCGATTGTGATTGCCGTTGATCTTTTCATCGATCATACCGTTGATGGTTGATTTCAGATTTCCGTTTTGCGATTTTGTTTTGTTGCCCGTCAGATCGCTAACGATATCGCCTTCTACCGTATCGGTGATCGAGCCCATCTGGTTTCTGACTACTGTACCAGTACGCTTATCAATCAGATCCCCCATGTGTTGGGAGTCGATCACGCCATTGACAATCTTGGTGTAGTTCGCGTTGATTTGCTTGTTTACAGCATCGTTGAGCTGCTCGTTGGTGATGCCCTGGCGGGTGATATGGGTTTCGTTCTGCACCGTCACATGCTGGCAGCCACCTACTGTGGTGCGATGATCATTTCCAATGTGATGATCGCAATCGTTATTTATTTCAAGCAGCATATTCAGCTGCGCTTTCATATGTGCCAGTTCTGCCCCCAGTTTGTCTTCAAACAAGAGCCAGTTGGCCATGGAAGGGTCGCCATGCACAGACTGGCTTCGAAATCCGCTTTGCGAGGCGTTGCCAGGCAGTTCTACGGGCGGCATATTGTTTGCGTTATAAACCCGGCCTAGTACCAGCGGGCGGTCCGGGCAGCCACCAATGAAATCCACGACCACTTCATCATTGATTCGTGGCAGTTGCAAACCGCCAAAACCGCCACCGGCCCATGGGCTTGAAACACGAACCCAGCAGGAGCTGTTTTCATTAGTCTTTCCGTAGCGGTCCCAATGAAATTGCACCTTGATGCGCCCGTATTGGTCAGTCCAGATCTGTTCTCCGGCAGGGCCGACCACGCGCGCGGTTTGTGGGCCGTGTGTATGCGGAACAGGTGTAATGCGCGCCGCGCGATATTGCAGATTGGTGGGCAGTGCGGTGAAAGTCTCTTCAAAGAAATCTTCCACACCGGTTCCGCTGGCATAGCCAGCCACGCTCATACGATAGCTAACGCTCACAATCAGATATTCGCGATTTTCGCTTTGGCGTGGATGATTTTTCAGGCTGAAAGTGTGTCCCGGCGCGATGCCGCGCGCATTGGTGATTCCGCCAATCCGATCCCGGACACTTTGCAGCTCCTGTAAACGAACCCGTGAGTATTGCTCACCGTGATCTGGTTCCTGATAGCCCCCCTGCCATTCATAAATTTCAAGATTGCCCGGTTGAGAACCACCCGAGTTGCGCGAAACGGCCTCCAGGCTCGCTCTTGGCTTGGTGAAGTCGTAATCGGTTGTCGCATACCCATCAGGCGTAATCTGAGCAGCAATCTCCCATGCTGATACGTATTCTTCCTGGGGCTGTGCGAAGCGATCAGGACCATAGTACGGAACGGTGGAATAAGCTGGCTGTGGCTCATGCGTCGCCATATCGTCTGTGATAACCAGGGTATGCGAGCCGTTTTTGTGCTGGAAGTAATAATAGATTCCTTCGTGCTCCATCAGACGACTGATAAATGCAAAGTCTGTTTCCTGGTATTGCACGCAATATTCCCAATTGCGATAGGAACTGTTGAGCTTAATTTCAAAGGGATAGTTATACTCGCCCAGTACTTCACGAATGACATCGGGAACGCTTTTCTGCTGGAAGATCTTGTTATCGGAGGTTTGGGTCAGATACCACAGCCAGGGGCGTACAGTGGCGCGGTATATGTAAAATCGTGAACTACTGTTTTCGCGACCCACCATGACGCACTTGGTGATCTGACCATCCAGATAGCGAGAGCCCGAGATGCCCTCTATTTCAATGGTCAGCGACTTGCCCAGCAATTCCTGAAGGTCAAGGCTATACGATTCTGCAACCAGTTCAACTTCAAATTCAAACAAACTGGATAAGGCTTCCGTTCCCGACATTTGTCGGAAAGCGAGAACGCCTTCAAGTGGTGTGTGGGCCACAATGGGCCGAAACTCTATCGAGGAAGGCATATCCATCTTTTCTCTCCGAATAACGACTATTGCGGCGAATTGTTTGCTGTCACTGTCGCTGCCGCTGGCTAATGTTTTACTTTGTCTGTTTCAAAGTACCGGAAAGGGAAAAGGTGTACAACCGCAAGTTCGTTTACAAAAGCTACAGGATCTTAATATTAACCCTGCGAAATAAAGATTTACAGAATAAATGACGTATGCACAGTGATCCATAGGTTGGAGAAATCAGGAAATAAAATCCGCATATTCTCTGAATTTTGACTGGGTTTTGGGTACATTTATGAGATTTTAGGTTCTAAATTCTTTCATTTGTCATAGTTAACGTATCGAACGAAAAGAGAAGCACGCAGTTCAATTTCAGACATCACATGATTTATGCAGCAGACGATAGATACATTATTTAACAAATGGTGCATCTCAAAACTTCAACAACTGCAAATATTTAAACATCTCTGTGATAAATCGAAAATGTGCCTGCCAGAGCAGTCAATAGAACGGACGAAACGAGAGAAAAACTCATAACGTATCCATCATTGTTATTTCAGCAACAAATCAGGCCGAGGTTCCGGCTTTGCTGGCCAGCGCTTCTGCCTTTTTCACAAAGTCCGTGAGCAGCTTCGTCATGGCCTTTGTCACATCTGCAGGCGCCTCTTTGGGTGTGCCTGCATGAAATGGTGGTGCGGGATCGTACTCGCTCACCAGTTGACTGCATTCAGCGTAAACCTGATCTCGCATTTCTGCGATCATGGTCAAACCAAAATCCAGCCCGGCTGTGACGCCGCCACCTGTAATGCGATTGCGATCATGTACCACGCGAGCTTCAGTGGGAATGGCGCCAAAGCCTGCCAGTACATGACGGCACGACCAGTGTGAGGTTGCTTTATATCCATCGAGCAGGCCCGCTGCGCCCAGAATCAGGGAGCCGGAGCAAACACTGGTGACGTATTTCGCACGTGATCCGCGGTCTGCCATAAATGACAGGGTTTCGGCATCTGAAGCGGCAGCCAGCGTGCCGTCTGTTCCACCAGGGGTAAACAGAACGGTGACATCGCTCGGGCAGGTTTCAAATGTGGTATCGGGAACAATAACCATGCCTGCATCGGATGTGACGGGCGCCAGTGATTTGGCCACGATATGTATTTTTGCGCCCATCAGACTGCCGAACATGCAATGCGGTCCTGCCAGATCCATGATGGTCATGCGGGGATAAACCAGCATGGCGATTTTTTCATTACCGTACCATGGCGTTTTGTCCAGATCCCGCTCGGGTGCCGTGGCTGGTACCTCCGCGCGCGCTGCGCTTGCTGCAACGGGTGACAGGAGTGTTGAAAGAAGAATATTGCGGCGTGTGCTGTTTATCATGATCGTCATTTCTCAGAATTGCGCAGTCAGCGTCAGGTAGGCTGAGCGCGGTTGAACGGGAATAACTACTGGCGATGCCAGGTACTGGTAGGTATCGTAGACTTTGCGATTGGTCAGGTTCACGGCTGACAAAGACACTGTGTATCTGTCAAAGCTGTAGCTGGCCTGCGCATCGACCAGCGCGTAGCCGGGGACCATCGCGCTGTTTGGCAACGTTGTTTCCCGGGCACTCACTGCGGTAATCCCCGCGCCGAATGATAACCCCCTGGCTATGCCATCTGAAATACGATATCGGGCAGCAAGACGCGCACTATGTTTCAGAACCCGAGGAAGCCGGCTTCCTTCGGACAGTGTGTCGTCACGCGTGACCTTTGCCTGCGTATACGCGTAATTGAATACCAGCGATAAGGCATCGTTGGGTTCCCATAGCAGGTCAGCTTCTACACCGCGTGCGCGCTGTTCGCCAGTCTGCACGGAAAAACCAATATGGGCAGGATCCGGGTCTGCGGTTGTCACGTTTTTGCGAGTCTGGTTAAACAAGGCGATGGTGCCGGACAATCCGAGATCATTTGCTGAGAATTTGGCCCCGAATTCGACATTGCGAGAGGTTTCGGGTCTGGGCGGCTCCAGTCCGATGAAATTGACTGCACCACGAAAGCCAGTGCCGTAGGAGGCATACAGCGACAAGCTGTCAGTCAGATCATAGGTGATGCCCAGCCTGGGGTTGAGGCGATGGTATGTGGCATTGACCTGCTGTTCTTTCTGTTTCAGTTGCAGGCTGGTAAATCTGAGTGAGGCCAGCAGATGCAAGCGACCGTAAGTAGCCTGGTCCTGCAGGTAAAGTGCGCCAGTTTGATAGCGATTGGTCTGAGAGAATGTGGGCGTGGGTGTCGGACCGTACTCGATCTGATACTTTGGATCCGCCAGGTCAAGCTCACCTAGCGGTATGGCATCTGTAATGGAAGAGTCAAGTCTTGTTGAATCGTAATTGAAACCACCCAGCAGTTCGTGATGACCGCCAAGCACATCAAATGTTGACGACAGGTTGGCATCTACTGTCGTTTCCTTGATTGTTGCCGGCAGGTACAGCCCAAAGATGGGATAAATCGTTGGTGTAGCAGGGTTGGGAGCGGCCACTTCCGGATAAATAAAACTTCCGTAGTCCTGGCTCCGGCTGGCAAAATGCTGTGCAGTTAACGTCAGTTTGGTGTCATCGCTGAACACGTGCGTCAGCCGGGCAGAAAGCAACTGATTTCGGATCGTGGTCAAGGGTTGTCCTATCGTCGCACCGGGATAGGCATACCGCTCAAGATCGCCGGATAACGCCTGTTGCGCTGGCAAGCCGGAGAACTCTCGCTGGCTGCGTTTATCGAATCTGCCGCGTAGCAGCAGCTCCGTTTTCGGTGTGATTGCAAATGAAATTGCTGGCTGTACGGTGTATTGTCGCCCGTTGACGTGATCCAGCCAGCTGCCTTCGTTCTGGTATTCACCGGTAACACGGGCTTTTACTTTTTCATTCAAGGGAGCATTGATATCCGCGAACGTACTGAGCGTGGAATGGCTCCCGGCGCGAATTCCCAAAAGACTGACGGGCTCTTCCTGCGGCACTTTGGATACGATATTGATCAGTCCGCCCAATGGCGCCCCTACGCCACCGCCGTAAAGCGTGGAAGTCGGTCCTTTCAGCACCTCGATACTCTCAGTACCAACCAGACTGGATGGATCGGCGATGGCCGTTGTACCGAAAGTGGGTAGTCCATCGTAAAAAATATCGGCTGAGAAACCACGAATCACACTTGAAGTAAACAATGCTTCCTGAGGCTTGGCGGGCGACACACCCGAAACGTTAACCAGAACATCGGCAAGAGAGCGGCGATCCTGTTCTTCAATAAGGGAACGAGGAACGACCTGAACGGATTGAGGTACATGGATTAAAGGGGTGTCGGTTTTTGTTGCGGAGCGTGTGCTTTGCGTTGTGTAACCTCCCGACTGAACTGATGCCGTGATCGGTGCGAGGGTGACGGCGTCAGTTAATGCAGAAGGTGACGACTTGTCGGCCACGCCCGCATCGGCGATGGGAGCTGGCTGGGTGTTATCCGGCTCTTTGGACGAGGCGTGAGCGATGGAAAGGATTCCCATCACAGCAGCGATATTCACAGTACTAAGACAAAAGAGACAACAGCGTAGCAGAGGGCGGACAGGTGTTTTCATCATGAAGGGATCGCGGATATCACAACAGTAGGCACGGGCAGATTGACTGCAGGCTCGGTTCGAAAAAAGTCTTGAATGAGTGCTTATGGTAATGAGCGCCGTCTGTCGTCAGAATGGCGAACCGATGACATCTTTGTCATTGAGACAGTAGAATCGATATCAGATACACAAAGGTTGCCGCCCGATTTAACAGGATGATCCGCATTGAACGACTTTCCCTTTTCAGAAACGAATCCCATTGTCTATGGCAATCCATTGCCGAAAACGTCCGAGGTGGTGATCATTGGTGGCGGGGTGATTGGAATTTCAACTGCCATTTTTCTTGCCAGGCAGGGCATCTCGGTAACGGTATTGGAAAAGGGTCGGGTTGCGGCAGAGCAATCCTCGCGCAACTGGGGGTGGATACGCAAGCAGGGCAGGGATGAAGCCGAGCTGCCCATCATGATCGAATCAGAGCGTCTGTGGCAGGAACTGGCGAGAGAATGCGAAGAGGACTTCGGCCTTATACGAACCGGTGTCACCTATCTGGCCACTACCGACAAGGAAATGGCCGAGTTCGAGGCATACCTGAAAATCGCCACCGCGCATGGTGTGGATAGCAAAATGGTAGGTGCCAGTGCCATTTCAGACGTGATAGGCGGAATGTCGATCCGGTACAAGGGTGCGCTCACCACGCCGTCTGACATGCGGGCCGAGCCCTGGCTTGCCGTGCCGGCACTTGCCCGCCTCGCTGCGCGTACAGGTGTAACCATTGTGGAAAACTGCGCAGCACGAGAACTCGATGTCTCGGCCGGCGCCGTAACGGGTGTCTGGACCGAGAAAGGATTTATTGCAAGTTCGATGGTACTGATGGCAGGTGGTGCGTGGTCGTCCCTCTTTTTGCGTAAACACGGCATCTCAATTCCGCAATTGAGCGTGCGGGCAACCGTGGCGGCTACCGAAGCTGTTCCTGAAGTGCATGCCGGTGCCGCTGTGGAAAAATCTCTCGCTTTTCGACGCAGGCAGGATGGCGGTTATACCCTGGCACCTGCCGCCAGCCACCAGCTTTACCTGGGCCCCGATGCCTTTCGGCACGCAGGCAAATATTTTCCAGCGCTGAAAGCCGATCCATTGGGAACAAGTTTCTCTCTGTGGGCACCGGCAGGCTATCCTGACGGATGGAGAACGCCTCGCAACTGGACCGCCGATACCGCCAGTCCTTTTGAGGCCGTGCGTGTACTGAATCCGGCTGCGGACGAATCACATTTGAGATCGATGACACAACGATTTGCGCAGTTGTTTCCGCAGGTCGAAAAAGTGAGTTTCAAAAAGACCTGGGCGGGCATGATTGATATCATGCCTGACGCCGTCCCGATCGTCGACCGCATCCCTGCAATCGACGGCCTTGTGGTGGCTACTGGTATGAGCGGCCATGGCTTTGGCATCGGACCAGGGATGGGACGGGTAATTTCAGACCTGATTCAGGGCAACGCTGTTGGACATAACCTTCATCGCTTCCGTTATTCGCGGTTCAGCGATGGCAGTCCGATTGAGCTGGGAGCGTCGTTGTAATTGCGAAATTGTCGCTCTTAATATTGCGCCGTCACCATCCAGCAATAGCCTCCCTCACGCTCGTCTGGATGTGAGTTGCGATTCGTTCTCTGTCCAATGGCTGGACACGGGCGCCAGGCCATAATGCCCGCGCAGTGTCTCCGAGTCGTACTCCCTGCGAAATAATCCTTTTTTCTGCAGAAGAGGAACGACATATTCGACAAAATCGTCCAGATGACCAGGCAGTACAGGAGGCATCACGTTAAAACCATCTGCCGCGCGGTTCTGGACCCAGTCTTCAATCGTATCAGCGATACGCTCGGGAGAGCCAGCCAGCGTAAAATGCCCGCGAGCTCCGGCAAGCTGATGCAGCAGTTGACGTAATGTCAGGCGTTCCCGCGCTATCAGCCCCGTGATTACCACCGCGCGGCTTTTTGCGGCCTGGACCGAATTTGGGTCTGGAAAGTCGTCCGGGGTTACGATCTGATCCAGGTCCAGATGTGAGAAATCGTGTCCTCCAAAACGGTCGGACAGACGAGTGAGTCCAACCTGCGAGTCGGTCAGTTCGTTCAATTCGTTCCAAGTGCGTAATGCTTCTTCATCTGTGGAACCAATAACAGGACTGATACCGGGCAGAACAACGACCTGCTCGGATGAGCGGCCCTGTTTGATGGTTTCAGTCTTCAGTTCTTCGTAAAAGGCAGCTGCTGTGCGCTTTTCCAGATGGGCGGTAAAAACGGCTTCGGCATAGCGCGCGGCAAACTGTATTCCTGTGGCGGAAGATCCCGCCTGCACCAGCACGGGCCGGCCCTGCGGACTGCGTGAGATGTTCAGTGGGCCTGCCACTTTGATATGCTTGCCGACATGATTGATTGCGCGGATGCGTTCTGTGCGTGCATACACGGCGTCGTCCGGATTATCGGCAATTGCATCTTCGGCCCAGCTGTCCCAGAGCTTAAGTGCCGCCTCCACAAAATCATAGGCGCGCTCGTAGCGATCAGCATGCAGAGGCTGTGTGTCAATCCCGAAATTCTGATTCGCACCTCGCGCCCAGGACGTCACGATGTTCCATCCCACGCGGCCCTTCGTGATATGGTCAAGAGAGGCAAACAGGCGCGCGAGATTGAAGGGTTCGTAGTAGGTTGTTGAGGCCGTAGCAACAAAGCCAATGTGGCGCGTTGCAGCAGCCATCGCGGCGATTGTTGTCAATGGTTCAAGGCCGCCACCAGCGACATGACCGATTCCTTCGGTGAGCGCGAGTCCGTCAGCAAAGAAGATTGAGTCAAACTTTCCTTCTTCTGCTTTCTTTGCAAGTGATTGGTAATAACCAATATCTGTCAGCGCCTGACGTGTAGCCCGTGGATGCCGCCAACCGGCTTCATGATGGCCGCGGCCGTGTACGAAGAGATTAAGATGGATGCTTTTCTGAGTCATGACAATGCCTGCTGTAAAAGAGGTTATGCCAGTTCGGGGACGCCGAGGGCAGTCAGCAACTGGTCGCGCAGTTCGTCAAAAGCCTGACGGTTCTTGCGGCGGGGATGGGACATG
>JBEBTQ010000083.1:0-10731 GCA_040393685.1 Advenella kashmirensis
CGTTTAGGTTTCGTGTGCCTCGATCTGAAAATCTCATCCGATTGACTCCAATTCACATGGGACTTCCCACCAGGTGTTAAATTTCCATTGGAAGTCCCACTTATCGTTTATGAAACGGCACTTCTTCGTCGCGCCGGTGAGCGGGTCGGTGTAGTCGAAGTACCATGTGCCTCTGCCGTTGTCGGCGAGCCACTGCTCGAAATCGTCCTTGTTGGCGGGGCTGCCGATCGTCAGCGTTCCCTTTCTGACGCGGATTGCTTTACTGCGTCCTGGTCGTTGCTTAGCAATGCCCGAATCCATCGGGGATCGATTGATCTGATAGTCCAATGGCTCGCCATAACCGTCGGCAAGGAATTTCACGTATTCGGGTAGTGTTGCCATTTTTTTCCAGAATAAAAAAACCAGCATTTACTGCTGGCCGTTCGCGTGGAACAAAAATCTATGTATATATGTTACAAAACGTACTTCCATAATATTTACTAAATAGGACGAGTCCAGATATGCTGCAAGAACCTCAAAATGAACCATTTGTCAGTATCCACTTCATGGATCATAGTGGCATCGTTCACGCCCGCCCCTTACCAAACATAGCTACTACACCTGTCGTTAAAGCCGCTTTTTTATTCGGTAATGATCCTCTGCCGGTCGGACACCCTATCAATTACACCCAAATCTGGGCAATGGTGGATACAGGAGCCGACTATACCTACCTAGACCCAAGTACGATCGCGTTAAGCGGACTCACAAAACTTAGGGACACTAAGGTAAGCTCCGCGACAAATACCGAGGCTTCAGCGCAATACCGTGGGAATTTGTTCTTTCCTGAAACAGGAGCCTCCAACTTCACGGAGATAATTTCTGCACCACTGAAACAACAACGACCGAATATTGGCATGATTATTGGAATGTTTACGCTCAGTAAATACGTCCTAGTAATGGATCCTAAAAATCACAAGTACCGTCTTTACACATCGTGATAAGTTTAAATTTTTGCCTTTGAAATTGGCTCATTAGACAGTGCCGTTTGCGTTGACTTAATCAATGCAAACGAGCCTCGCCCGCTGACCTCTTTCAATGAATTGCTAATTAGGCCATTCTTTTGCAGATCATTGATAACTGTGTCGATAATTCGCTGGTCTCCAAACTGGCAGTTTCTCTCTGTCTGCTCATCGATAGTGGCGATACGGGCGAGGATCGCCTCTGAAATTTGGACCAACATTTCACGTTCTGTCATTTCAGCTCCTTATGCTGTTTGCATATGTTTGATGGTTTGGGCGATTTCGCCGTTTCGGTGCAGATCATCCAGAACAACGTCCACGATCATCCGCTCACCGTCGAAGCGGGCAGTCGCCTGTCCTTGAACCGGTTGACTTGAGTTGTTAATGATGTTGATCTGTGGCATCCCGATTGCGCCAGTGGTAGCAGGCGCGCTGTTCGTCTGCCCTACGCTGCCTCCGGAAGCACGCCGGATGATCGCCTTACCCTCGTTCAGCGCGTCCAGCAGGTCGAGCGCGCCGGGCTGGCTGACCCCCTTGGCGTTCACCACAAATTCGCCATCCGAAAGGCTGGCGGGAATTGAATCGCTGGTGCTGGTCCCAGGGCCTCTTACTAGGCCGCCGTTGGCGAGGCGGATGCCGCCGGCCGTTAGGCTTGTATACCCACCTGCAGATGTGGTTCCGACACCACCATAACTCCAGCCACCAGACGGCGCAAACGTACTGTCTCCGACTAATGCGCCATTAAGTGCGCCGCCTCCGAAAAGGCCGCTGATTGCATTGCCGATCAAGCCGGTCGTGCCCGATTTGCCAAATAGCGCCTCGTTCAGGTTCGTGGCAGCGGCCTGAGCTACCATATCAAGTAGGGTGTCGCCCCAGGACGACGCGATATCGTCAAAGTCACCCTTCAGCAGGCTTTTCAGGGTATCGCCCAAAGAATCTTGAATATTTGAGCTGGCCTGCTTAGCGAACTCCGACATGGCGCCGGTGCTGCTACCAAAGTCTTCGTCTATCTTACTGAGGTACTTGTTATATTCCTCGGCGTTGATCCGTCCCTCTTCCCAGGCCTTGGTAAGAAACCCGACCTGTTCGGTGTGCTCTTGGAGCTTGTCGGCGCCGGTGATTTCATCGATGAACTTCTTATATTTTTCGTTCTCTTCCTGAGTGTCTTTCAGCAGGTCAAGCGTTTTCGCTTTCGACAGGATGTCATTGCGCTGGGCCTCGGTCACCTTCCCGTATTTGCCAAGCTGAATCTGAGTGAGTGCCTTTTCGTACTCCGTTTCCTTGCCAATCAGCGCGATTTGCTCATTCAGCTGCTTGATATAGTCGCCTGCAGGATCCGACTTCGTGCTGCTGCCCCCGCCCCCGGACTTCGATTTTTTAACTTTGGGAACGGCCGTGCCCTGAACGTTCTTGATTGCGGCATTGAGTCGGCCTTGGATGGCATCGACCTCTTTCAGAGCGGCCATATTGGCCTCGGTCTGGGCGCCCTGAATAGCTGTTGTCGCAGTAATCCCCAAAGCGAGCAGTTCAAGGTACGACCGGGCAAAGGTCATGTTGTAAATCAATTGCCCTTGTTCTTGGACCAGCGCATCAATACGCTTTCTTGATCCTTCCTGCGCCTTTTTGTCGCCGTCCTCGATTGCCTTCTTGAGGTCATTGACCGCGTCTTCCTGGGCCGCAATGGCACCGGCCAGCCTTTGCTGTTCGCCGGTAGCACCCAGAGCAGCAGCTTTGTACTCGGCCAATTGGCGCGCCGTCATACCCACCGTATCCCGAGCCTCAGTCAGGGCACCTATGAACTTGTCCCACTCATTGCCGGAGGCCCCGGCAGCAGCCTGGGAAGCCGCTTGAAGCGCCTTCATAGAATGAGCAGCCTCATTCGTCTTGGTGGAAAGCGCTTCGACCATGTTCTGATGCTGCCTCTGGCCATCCACAAGGCCATTGGTTTTGGCCCACTGCTCTTCTATGTTGCTGGTTTGTTTCTCGGTCAGATTGGCTTCAGTTTTGAGCGACTCGATAACGCGCAAACCGGCCTCATACCGCTCATCGTTCGACAGCTTAGTATTTCGGGCCAACTCGTCCAGCGCCTTACTTGCTTGGCTGATAGCCTGGAATTGTTCGGCGCCCGCCGCCCCGGCCGACAATGCGGTAAACGTGGTCAATAAATCATTGAGCGAACTCTGAATTTTCTCGCTATCTTCGATCACCTTGTCTTTGTATTTCGTCAAGAGCATTGCCTGCTGGGCTTTGCTCAAGTCGTTGAACTTGGTGATCAACTCGTCGATAGATAGATTCATTGACGCAATGCTTTCGACCGTTTCGTCCTTGGCCTTCGCGGAAGCATCGCCAAAGGTCAGGAAAGACGCAGCGGCCACACCGAGCGATATAGCAATCCCTGGAATACCTCCCAAGACTCCCAGAAGTGCACGGCCCGCAGTCGAAGCAGCCGCTTGAGCGGCGGAGAGGCGAGCCAGTGCGACCGTTTGTGCCTCCTGTGCGGCCGTTGCGGCTGCGGCCGACCCTCCCAGAGTCGCATTCGCTTTTGCCTGGGCGAGTGTTGCCGTCGTTGCCGCAACCTGCGCTTGCGCTGCCCGGACATCCTCTACCGCTTTTCGGCGCGTTGCCACGAGTGAAGTGAGGGTTGCTTTAGCGGCCTCCCCTTGTTTGAGCGTATACATCGTGATAGCGGTCACCGCAGCGCCCATGAGAACGTTTGCCACCACATTGAAGTTATCACCAACAAGGTTCAGGCCATCAACCAGCACGGCGGTCGCGCCGCTTGCTTCGTTGGTTTGTCCGATCCACTCTTGGAAGCCGTTCGATATGTTGCGAAGGGCATCGCGTGTTGTCGTCGGCATATCACGAACCTGTTCCATGATCTTACTATTGCCGTCCACCAGCGCTTGGGCCAGTACATCAACCGACAGTTTGCCCTCGGCCCCAAGTTTCCGAATTTCTGCGCCGGCCATGCCACTACTTTCGGCAATAACATCGACAATAGAATCGACGGTCGTATAAATTGAAATCCAGGAGTCCGCATCAACTTTCCCCTTCTGGAATGACTTCGACAGCGCGTTCATTGCATTTGCGCCTCTGTCGGCACTTGCTGAATACACAGCGAGCAAGCCATAGAATGTGTCTATTTCATCAATACTCTGATCCAGAGACATCCCCATTTCGCGCAGCACAGGAGACATTTGAATGAACGACTCCCGGGTTTCGTTGATGTATCGGAACGTCTCTTTTGCGGAAGACGCCATCCGCTCCTGCACGTGGTTATATTCTTCGGTCGATTCCGTCGCATTCTTAATGCGCGAAGCGTATTGCCCCCATTCGTCCGCAGCGTCGATCAGGCCCATCGTCGAGAACCCGGCCAGCGCGCCAACAAACATACGCCGCATGGTCGCCGCTGCTGTCGCGGCGGACGCATCAGTCTGCTTTAACGTCTTGTTCAGTTGGTCGACGCTGGAGGCGCCAGATCGAGCCTCCTTGCCCGCCTTTCCGAAACTGGTACCGGCATCACCCGCCGCCTTGCCGGCCGTCACCGTGGACGCGGTAACGCGCACGCCCGCCTGTTCGACCGCTTCCAGCGCTTTGGCTAAGTCTTCTGCCTTAGTTTCAGCGCTCCGACTGTCGATAACAATGGAAAGGCGGGATTCGTTGGACATGAGACACCCATAAAAAAAACCGCCCCTTGTATTCGGGAGCGGTCAATTAATATATATACAAAAAACTGTTGATATACTGACTTAATGTATATATAATAATATCTACATTAAGGATATCCGATAAAATGAAAATCGAATTTGATCCAGTTAAGAACACAACAAATTTCGCCAAACACGGCGTGTATTTGTCCGACGCTTCAAAATTGGATTGGAATTCGGCTGTTATTTATGAGGATCGGCGCAAAGACTACAGCGAAGCCCGTTTTACCGGATATGCCCCGCTGGACGTTCGCTTGTATTGCGTAATTTTCACTTTCCGCAATGATGCATATCGAATCATCAGCCTGCGAAAAGCCAATGACCGGGAGATTGATAACTATGAAAAAGCTTTTAAGACCAACCCCTGAGGAAAACGAAGCAATCAACAAAGCGATTGCTTCTGACCCTGATACCTTCGACCCCAAAGATGGGTTTGATAAGCTCGTTCGCGTTGATCCTCGTAGACTTGGCCGTCCCGTCGGAAGTGGGCATAAATCCCAGATTTCGATTCGACTGGATGATGAAGTCTTAGAGGAATTCCGAAAATCTGGCCCTGGCTGGCAAACCCGTGTGAACGAGGCCTTAAAAGACTGGCTTCGGACGCATCGTGTAGCTGGACAGCGTTAAATCACTCCAGGCTGCCCAACCACTCTTTATCCAGAGCGAATATGCAGGCGTCAAGCTCTGTTCGCGGCAGCGGTGTCGGATGCGCAGCGATTACCGTGTTGATATCAGATACCGATATCGGCAAGGGAATGCTGCGGGTGGCACCGATCAGGTATCGCCGCGAACGGTTTACAATCCGGAAAACTTCAATCACATGTTGCGTAATTGGGTCGTTTTCAGGCTCCGCTGGCACCTCCCGATTTAGCGCTTTGTAGATGAGCGTCTGCTTCGCCGTGCGCCCGCCCCACTCGCGCTCCCACTCGAAGCGCGCGAGGACTTTCCCACGGTTTCGGCTTCCGCTGTCAGACGTTCAATATTGACCTTGCGCGATTGTCCAATTACCCATGCCAACAGAACGACGTTTGTCTGAAGCAGCTTTTCCGCATTTTCAGCAGAATACGGCATCAGCTTATCGTGCTCGTCGTAAATTTCCCCCCGCCAATCTTGGATGATATACGCACCGATCAATTTGCACTGAATGTCAAATTCGGTCGCATCGGTATTGTGTACGACAAAGTCTTTTAGCGTCTGACCTTCATCGGCGCGCGCCACAAGACGGCGTGCACGCTCTCTGGCGACTTGGTAGTCTTTGCTGTCCAGGCCATTGATCAGAAACGATACACCACCCTCGTAATCAATCCATTTCTGACCAATTGCAACTGGATCAGCCTGTGAAACGCGTAGCGCCATTATGCAGCCTCCCGCGTGATTGTCGGGGCGACCTTGGCAACAGTCCAGTTCAACTGCGCCTGGATAATATCGCGCTTGCCACCAGATGGCAGTTCGCCGTCGAATTCGACAGCCGGCAGATTAAACGTGTATTTGTTGCCCAGGCTGTCAGAAATGGGGAACACAATGGCGCTTGGCGTGCGGGTCAGTTGGCTTTTCCACACTTCCCATGCTTTCGCCGACCATGCCATGGTAACGGTCCCGGTAATAGCGGCTTCAGTTGCAAGTATTGCGCCGGGCCCCTTCTTACCTGACCCCAAGCAGCGCTGCATCTGGACGGTATTGTCGACGTTTACTGTCATTGCGGAAATACACGCATCACCGGCCATGCTGACACCATTCAGTTTGATATCACCAATCGATTGGCTGGACAAGAATGGAGTGTCTGTAGGGTCGGCAGGATCGTCCACAAAGGACACATTGCCGTCCACATAGTCCAAGGCCTGGCAGCCTAGTGTCAGATTGATCTTGCCATCTTCTGGAATCTCAATCGCACCAGTGGCAATGTGCACGCCCTTGAAGAGGTGATATGTGTTGACATCGGTGTATCCCTTCTGCACCGAGAACGTATGCCGGGTTTCGCCGATCGTCAAGACGTCGTTGTTCCAGTTACCGTAGAACAGTGCTTCTAGGAAGTCGTCGAACGTGCCAAATGACAATTCGGCAGTGAGATTGCCCGGAATTGTCAGACTGGTAATCGTAGAACCCTGGCTGATTCGAGATGCTGTTACCTCGTCCGACACCTGAGTATTTGGTGTGGGAGTTAGCGTGTTGCCGGTCAGCCGCGCTGTTTGCCAGTCTCCCGGCTCTGGGGCTACAGGGGTAACCCCGGGCGTGACCTCTTTAATAAAATGCGTGACTACGCGTGCGCCTGAAGACATGATGAGTCCTTGTAAATGAAAAAACCCCATCAACGGGGCATAAAAAAAGCCGCCCCGGAGGACGGCCCGCGATAGAACCTGCTATTTATCCGGCTCGAAACCGGACGTTGACGTTTTTCTGAAATAAATCGGTGCCTGCCGGAGCCCCAGTTGCTCTACCAGACCCCACATTGATTGCTGTGGTTTCAAGTGTTTCCAGATGGCCAGACGACCAATACCCAAAATGCGCCTCTAAGGCATCCGCAAGCCTGATCAGACCTACGGTCTCCACGACTGACCGGTCAAAGCACTGGAATACGATTTGCCCGGGCTTCCGGGTATAGGGACCGTCGGCCATGCCAGCAAATATGGACGGCGCAAACTCGATATTGACCCGTAACCAAATACCGTCTGCCGGTGGCTCAAACCGCTTTGTCGGCAGTTGGTAATCGATGCGTGCCTGCTCGATGCCTGAGAATGCTTGCAAGCGGCCCAGAATAACGGCGCGGATGTCTTCAAATGTCATTTGCTGTACTTTTCCTTCAATGCTATGAATGATGGGCCATACACGCCCTGCGACGCTTGATCAGAATGCCCATCCTCCAGCGACTTAGCATAAGGAGCGTTGTTTTGAATGAATGTCTCTCCATACGGTGTATCAATGGAGCCAATCACCTGCTCACCACGCGCCAGCGCCTGCGCCCCGCTCTTGTCCTGCTCGTCTACATCAAAGCCCAAATCTTCGCCGTCAATGGATACTCGGTGATTCCCTTTGTAGGCGCCAGTATCCACCGGCGAGCCAGAAATGACCGCCTGAAGAGCAACAAACGCGATTTCTTTGCGCTTCTCCAGAAGTTCATCCTTGACGACCTTGATATACGCGGTCGGCTTCGTTCCGGACCAGCCAGCCATCAGACTTTCCTTGCCTGAATTGACCACGTGGCGCCAGCCGGATCCTGCTTGACGTTGATCACCTTCATTCCGTTGATCTCGTCATCGATCTTCGGGGTATCAGTAACCTCCACCTGTAATGCAGTGATCTTCGTATCGGTGCACAGAATCTGGATGCCGTCGATCACGGCTTCGTCGTACCCGCCAAATACCCCACGGCCGGTGTACTCGACCGTATGTGTGGGAACTTCCTGGCTGATAGGATCCGGTTCACCGACCTGCACAATGCGCGAACCATTGAACGTTGTTACTGCGTCGGCCAGATCGTCATCGAGCGCTTCGGCTATGTCGGCGCTCAATTCGTCTTTCAATCCCATGTCTATTCCTTTATCCAGTCTGCTTTGGCCAGCCGTCCGCCATAGGCACTTGAGATAGTAAACAATCGATTATTCCCGTAATCGTGACAAACTGGCCTGCCGTTCAGCATGCCCCAATTGCTGACTTTGAAGTCACAGAAGATTGTTGGTACCTTAGCGGGAAGCTCTTCAGTCCTAATCGGAAGCGTACGATGCTGAATAAGCCAATAGCCACAGGGACTGATCCATTCGACTGGAGCAAGCCACTTTCCAATTGCGGTACCTTGCAGCTCCTGCCACATGGAAAGCTCGAAGATATTTGAATGATTGTTTTGGTTATCGTGTTTAACTACCCAATTCGGGTTCAGCCTACACTCAAAGACGGTGCGGTACTGTCCTCTTCCGATCTGATGCCCGCATACCAAATCCACCAAATCAACCGCTGAACGCTTCTCCATATCAGCCAGTCACTGTGTGCAGCCACGGTTTCAACAGCGACCATAGCCAAGGCACACTCCAGAACAAAACAGCCATGATCGCTGCACCTGCAATACCGGCAACAACGATAGTCGCCGTCACCACGCCGTTTAATCCGTTTCCGTACACAATCAAATCCTTTTCAACATGAATACGCCGCCGCTTTGCAACCAGGGGTCAAGTAAAGCCAGAGCCAGAGACTCGCCGGCGGACACAATCTTGTGATCGATCGAGAACGTTTTGGTAGATGAAACGGTATCAGCTTTGACAGACTTGCTCAGAAGCCCCTTTTCACTGGTACCGTATATTTTTCCGTTAGCGGCTTCCTTGGCGATTTCTGCTCCTGCACTCTTCCACTCGTCAGGGGTTGGGTCAAGCTCGGGCAGGTTCTTGTTGGTAAGCCAGACATTTGCAACCAGGACTGCCCTTGCTTTCCTATCGGCGGTGGTCCAGTCAACACCAAGCTCTGCGTCAACATCTTCGATCGTGATGTACTTGATCATTGGCTGAACTCCCTTGCTTACTCGGCTGCAGATGCGTGCAGCAGCTCACGCAGTTTTTCTGTTGGGGCGTTCTTGGCAAAAGAAATGTTCTTTTGCTTCAGTTCGGCTACCAGCGCTTTGCGCTCGTCGGCGGGGTCGGTAGATTCGTGTTCTGCCGGTTCGATGCTGTCAGACGTCTCAGCATTTACCAGGCCATCAGGCTGCGTAATGGTCATTGACCGCAGTTCATCAATCCCCATGGAATCGTCGAAGTGGATGCCGCGTTCGAGTAATTCGTCAATGAGCATTTCGCGCTGTTGGTCTTCTGGCAGGCGGCCTTCTGCAGGCTCGACAGCGGCCGCAAGGAATTCTGCCTCGCTAATCGATTCCACAGTGGCCTCGACAGCTTCATAAGCTGCTACAACATGCGGCCAGGAACCCATGACCAGCACGTTTTCCGCGTCCTTCTCGACCCCCTGAAAGTATCGCGGATTCCGGCAGGCAAAATCGCCCTCAGGCACCCGTGGCAGGATTGTATAAACGATATTCATTGAATTCTCCTTTGAGTTGGCGGGAAGGTTACCCCTCCCGCCTCACCGTATTACTCGCCTTCAGGAGGCTCGGTGGCTGGCTCGGTCAGGTTGATTAGAACACCAGCGGTGGCCTTATCGCTGGTGGCGTGTTTGCGCCAGTTTGCACCGGCGCCCAGGGCGGCCAGATTCGGGTTAGCGCCAGCGTTATCCTTCCAGCTATAACCCATGATATCTACGTTGAAGGTTCCTTCAGCGCGATAACCGATGGCCAAGTTCTCCTGATCGTTAATGGGATAGGATCGCATGCCAGGCAGCTGTGACTCTGTGACTGATACCGCACCCGCTTGCAGGCCAAAGATGATGTTTTCGGTCACTTTGTCCGATACAAGCACTGGTTTACCCATCGTGCCAGGCGTGCCGCCGTACACAACAGAACCCGCCTCTTCGTAGATTTTCTCCCCGATGGCGTCGTCAACCAGATCAAAGTAGGCAGAAGAGTCCATTGCAAACAAGGCGATACGGTTGAACCTGTCGCCAAACCTGCGCATGCCCTTGGTAAGCACTTTCTTGTGATCCGTTGCGAACGAACCCGACGCTACCATGGCGGCATTAGCGCCAATGGCAGCAACAAGAGAAGCGAAAGCGACTTGAATGTAGTAATCCAGAGATGCATCAGCCATGTCTTGACCAATCAACATGGAAAACTCCTCTGGACTGCGGGCGCGCCGCTTGAACGCTTCTTCCGTGGTTTCGAATGGACCATATTTCCACGGCGTTTTTACGCCCACGCTTTCGTCAGCGCCAATCTTGTTGCCGGTTACGGTACCAGCGGCGTTTACATCCCGATGTGTCAGTGATCCACCGATTTTGTAGAACGCGCGCTTACGAAAATCGCCCTCGATCAGTTCGTTACGCAGGATAATTGCACCGCCAGAAGACGCGTTGAAAACATCCAGTACATCCTGCATGCGTTCCAGATAGGCGGTTTGGGCCAGATCGTTATAAATGATCAGGTCGCTGTTGACAGTCGTG
>JBEBTQ010000084.1:0-10636 GCA_040393685.1 Advenella kashmirensis
TCTGGCTTATTTCGGCGAATTTACCCTGGAGGATCGCTCGCTGGCCGATGCCTCTCTGGGTTGGGAGTCCGTGCTGATCCCGGTCATCGGCTCCCTGCTGATTGGATTGATTGCCCGTTTTGGCAGTGAAAAAATCCGCGGCCACGGCATTCCCGAAGCCATCGAGGCCATTTTGCTGGGTCGTTCGCGACTGGATGCAAAAGTTGCAGTCCTCAAACCGTTGTCTTCAGCCATTGCGATTGGAACCGGCGGACCCTTTGGGGCCGAAGGGCCAATCATCATGACGGGAGGCGCCATTGGTTCGCTCATCGCGCAGGCACTCCCGGTCTCCGATAATGAACGCAAGACCTTGCTGGTGGCAGGTGCCGCCGCGGGACTGACCACGGTGTTTGGTACGCCCATTGCCGCGATCCTGCTTGCGGTTGAACTGCTGCTTTTCGAATGGAGTCCGCGCAGTTTCATTCCGGTGGCTGTCGCAGCAGCCATTGCCCAGGTGGGTCGAACCCTGCTGGGACTGCCAGGTCCGTTGTTTCCTTTCGAAGGCCTGATGGTGACGGATCTCGCCGGTTTTGCCGGGTGGATTGCCATTGGCGTCATGGCAGGACTGCTCTCCGGTCTGCTGACGCAAGTGCTTTATGCCTGCGAAGACGGGTTTCATCGACTGCCGGTGCACTGGATGTGGTGGCCGATGATTGGCGGACTGGTGGTGGGTCTGGGCGGACTGATCGATCCGCGCGCGCTGGGGGTGGGCTACGAAAATATCGCTGCCATGCTCAGCGGACACATGCTGGGTGTGGCGGCGATTACGCTGCTGATCGTTAAGGCAACAATCTGGTCTGTGGCACTGGGTTCGGGCACATCAGGCGGGGTGCTTGCGCCCCTGCTGATTATGGGCGGTGCGCTGGGTGCGACGCTGGCAGGGGTCATGCCTGAAGCCAGTCCCGGATTCTGGGCTCTGCTGGGCATGGCAGCCATGATGGGCGGCACAATGCGGGCACCGCTGACTGCGACCTTCTTTGCAGTGGAACTCACGGGCAATGTCCATGTGATATTTCCTTTGATCGTGGCCTGCGTCAGCGCCCATGCCGTGACTGTGCTGCTGATGAAGCGATCCATTCTGACCGAGAAGATCGCGCGACGCGGCCATCATATTGTGCGTGAATATCGGGTTGATCCGTTTGAACTCACGCATGTGCGGGATGTTATGACCTCCGATGTGATTCACGTCCCGGCCAGCATGACGCTGCATGGCGCAGTGCGGTTCCTGTCCGCGCCTGATACCCGTCACCCGAGCTTTCCTGTTGTGGATGAAGACGGGCGGGTGCTGGGTATTGTGGATCCGCCATCCGTCCTGGCGTGGCGCCGTGCCGGCCGGCATCGCAACCAGACGCTGGGTGAGCTGCTGGCAGGTCGCAAAATCACACTGGCCTATCCGGACGAATATCTGGCTGGCCTGGTTGATAAGCTGGTGTCAGCCAATATTGCGCATATGCCCGTTGTTTCCCGGGAAGATCAGACGCTGGTGGGATATATCGGCTGGAAGGATCTGATGCGTGTCCGGCAGCGACTCAATAGTGAAACCCATGATCGGGCTGCGCTCATGCGACTCAGGCGTGCAAGGCGCGGGCTGCCGACAGGCCGCTCATAACAGCGCCTTCCAGCACACCGGGATAGCCTGTATTTGTCCAGTCACCAGCCAGGTACAGGCCGGGCCATGGCGTCTCGTTGCCAGGCCTTTGCAGCTGCGGCGTGGCTGCAAAAGTGGCTCTTTTCTCCAGAATCAGTTCGTAGCTCAGCATTGCAGGCATGGATACCCCTGCCGGCAGCTGATCCTGAATCTGCGCCAGAATGGCAAGCGCAATAGTGTCCCGGTCTTTGCCGGCCAGATGATCGGCATGGCTGATCACAACTGCAATACTGTGTTCTGCTTGCGCATCCGGCGGGGCAAGGGATGCTGCCTGCATCGAAGCGTCTGATGTATCTGTCAATTTCGAAGTAGAAGTCGAAAAGGCAGAAGTTGAAAGCGATGACGGCGAGCCGGAACAACGCTTTTGTTCCGCCTGCATAAAGCGGCTTCGATTGAACAGCCATTGGCCATCATGCCCGCGCTGGCGATCTTCCCTTAACAAATACATATATTCCGGCAGCGGGAAGGGCGCCTCCAGAAATAGGGTCAGCGTGGCAATGGCATGATATTGAAACGCGGCAAGTTGTTGCAGAAGGGCCGATGCATCTTCGTCCTCAATCTGCCCGACAGGGCGGGACGTTTTTTCGGCCTCTTGCGACGTTGCTGCAACAACAGACGATTGCTGCAAGCCATGCTGCAAACTCTTAAGCAGACGATGGCAGACCAGCGGTGGAGTGGCCAGGATAACGGCATCGTAATTCGCAGCAGCAGTTTCGCTTGCTGTCTGCAGCTGATAGCCGGATTGCGTGCGCGTGATCCCGCGCACCGGCATATTGGTGTGAATTGTCAGTTGTGATAACAGGGCTTCGGGCCACAGGGCGCTTAGATCCACCCGCGGAAATATCAGGTCAGAATCTTCGGGGCGGGCTGCCAGGCTGTCTTTCAGGACGCGGGAGAAAAGCGTCATGGATGCCGCTTCGATAGGGGTGTTCAGCGTTGCAACGCATAACGGCTCCCAGAAACGTTGTACGAGCAGGGCATGTTGTCTTTGCTGTTCCAGCCATTGCAGGACGGTTGTCTGTGGTGCCACCTTCCAGCCGGCCAATTTCAATCGCAATAATGCCAGTACTAGCTGCAGCTTATGTCGTGCTCTGAAACCCTGCATTCGCAGCAAGGCCAGTGGCAGGCGCAATGACGCCGGATGTGAAGCATTGACCTGAAGCCTTATCTGATCATCCAGAGAATGCAGTTGCAACGGTATTCGCAGCAGGGTTTCGGACAGATCCATGCCCACCTGCTGCATCAGTTCCAGGATGTGGTGATAGGCGCCCAGCATCAGATGCTGCCCGTTATCCAATGTGATGCCACGCCTGGGAATGACGGCCTTGCGGGCACGACCGCCAAGTACCGATGACTGCTCAAAGACCTCGACATGGCAGCCTGTGCGCTTGAGCGTAAAGGCCGCCGTCAGGCCGGCCCAGCCGGCTCCCACCACAGCCACACGGGGCTTGCCCTGGCTGGCTTCAGGATTTGGCGACATCCAGAGCCCGCATTTTTCGGATGAAGCTCTTACCGCCACCTACCCAGATTTTCCATGCGATGATTAGCTTGCGCAGTGGCGTCAGTGAGATGCGGCTGGTGAGTACCGGCCAGCCGTCCTTTTCGATTTCACAGAGCAGGGTGTAATAAATGGCCGCCATCATTAGGCCTGGACGCTGTGCTCGCCGGTCTTCTTCATGCAACAGCATCAGTGCCTCGCGGTAGAGTTCACGGGCGCGTGCCGTCTGAAATGCCATCAGCGCACGAAAGTCTTCGGTCTGGCGGCTGTTCAGAATATCAGCAGCTTTCACATTGAATTTCTGCAGATCATTAATGGGCAGATAAATGCGCCCGCGGCGGGCATCGTCGCCCACATCACGAATGATGTTTGTCATTTGCAGGGCAAGACCGAGCTTTTCTGCATAGGCGGGTGTATCGGCGTTGGCGTACGTGAAAATCTGGGCAGACAATTGGCCCACGACACCGGCCACGTGCCAGCAGTATTTGCGCAGCCCGGGCCAGTCCATGTAGCGAGTCTGGTCCAGGTCCATTTCCATCCCATCAATGATGGCCTGAAATTGCGCCTCCTTCAGGCCGAAGCGCTGCAGATGTGGCGCCAGTGCCTTGCTTACCGGATGTTCAGCCTGCCCTTCAAAAAGGTTATGGATTTCCTTGCTCCACCAGGCCAGTTTGATGCGCGCTACAGAGGGGTCGGTACATTCGTCGACAACATCATCCACCTCGCGACAGAAGGCGTACACGGCGGTAATAGCGCGTCGCTGTTCGGCAGGCAGAAACAGAAACGCATAGTAAAAGCTCGATCCGCTGCGTGCCGCTTTCTCTTGGCAATATTGGTCAGGTGTCATAATGAGATTTTCTTAGACTGCGCCAGACTATCACGGCCCAGTCTTTTTTATTCAGGGTTGGTCGATGGTGGTAGACGTCGCCCGCAACAACGTCAATTTTTTCCAGTATGCGCAGGCCGCCCTGTACGATCATTCTGAGTTCGAGACCGGGTCGGCCACGCAGGCGCGCACCCAGGGGGGCGCCAGCAAGCAGTATTTTACGTGCAAACGCCGTGCATTCCTGCATTAATTGGGGCCACCGGGTATTCAGTTGCGAACTGGAAAGATCATGATGACTCATGCCATGTGCTGCCAGCCATTCAGAGGGAAGGTAAAAGCGCTGACGCGCCGTGTCAATGGCAATATCCTGCCAGAAGTTGACCAGTTGCAGGCCCGTACAGATTCTATCGGAAAGCCGCAGGGATTCCTCATCAGCCGCATCATACAGGTGCAGCAACAGGTTTCCTACAGGATTGGCTGAATACTGACAATACGCAAGCAGGTCAGCTTCGTTGCGAAATGGCGTATGGCTGACATCCTGCGTAAAGGCCAGCAACAGGTCATGCAAGGGAGTCACTGGCAGGGCATGTGTTTTGACTTCGCGCTGCAGGTCCAGAAAAATGCGGGCAGGAACGTTTTCAAAATGCGTAGCGGAAAAGTGGCTGGCCTGCATATGGAGCAGGGCATTGTCAAACGCCTTCAGCGCAGCCAGACGTTCTGCTGCAGGGGCATCGCCTTCATCGGCAATGTCATCGGCGCGCCGCGCAAAGTGGTAAATGGCCGTGACGGCCGAACGCAGCGGCTTAGGCAGCAGCAGCGAGGCTACGGGAAAATTCTCATAATGGTCAACGGACATGAATACGCGCTAATGTGATCAAGCAATGATTATAATTTACGCTGATCGTTCCAGTATGACCAAATTGAACTGTGGAGCCACACCATGCCGCGTCCCATTCGCGCAGTGATATCACTGCCGGCCATGACACACAACCTGAGCATCATCCGTCAGTATCTTGACAACGCAAGGGAGGGGTCGGCAGCAGCGCGTGGCGGGGACCACGTACAACCATCCGGAAAAACCTTTATCTGGGCTGTCATCAAGGCCAATGCCTATGGTCATGGCCTTGAGAACGGAATTCGCGGGTTCGCACAGGCCGATGGCCTGGCCATGCTTGATCTGCAGGAAACCGTCAGATGCCGTGAGGCGGGATGGACCGGTCCGCTGCTGATGCTGGAAGGTTTTTTCCAGGCAGAGGACCTGCCGGTCATGCAGGCAAATCGCGTGATGAGCACGATTCATCATCCGGAGCAAATTCGCCTGTTGCAAAGTGCCACGCTGGCCACACCGCTGGACGTTTTTCTGAAAATCAATACCGGCATGAACCGTCTGGGCTTTGCGCCACAACAGTTTGCGCAGGCCTATCAGGACCTGCTTGACTTGCAGTCTCAGGGCAAAGTCGGACGTATTGGATTCATGACGCATTTTGCCGATGCTGACGGCGCCCACGGCGCGGTAGATGAACCGGTGCAGCGTTTTCGCGACACGGTGGGCAACAACCCGGGCAGCATCAGTTTGTGCAACTCTGCGGCCATTCTGCGTTATCCGGAGCTGGGTATCAGCGGAGAAGAAAACTGGGTACGGCCGGGCATCTGCCTTTACGGATCCTCGCCGTTTGCCAGCACGACGGGCGATGAGTTTGGCCTGCGTCAGACCATGACATTGCAGGCCCGCCTGATTTCTATTCAGCATGTGCAGGAAGGCCAAAGCGTTGGCTATGGTTCCACCTTTACGGCGCCGCGTGATATGCGTATTGGCGTTGTTGCTTGTGGTTATGCCGATGGCTATCCGCGCAGCGCGCCTTCGGGTACACCCGCCTGGGTCAATGGCGTGCCGACCCAGCTTGCCGGGCGCGTCTCCATGGATATGCTCAGTATCGATCTGGACCCTGTGCCTGACGCGGCAGTCGGGGACTGGGTAACACTATGGGGCAATAATGGCCCGCATATCGACGAGGTTGCGGCATCGGCAGGTACAATTGCCTATGAACTGCTGTGTGCACTCGCGCAGCGTGTTCCGGTTCATGTCGAACAACCAGGAGAGTCCGTTGAAGAATAAATGTGTTCTCGTTACCGGCGCCACAAAAGGCATCGGATGGGCAATCACGCGCCGTTTGAGCGATGCGGGTGCTCACGTTATCGGTATCGCCAGAAATGTCAGTGATATCGATTTTCCGGGCTTTCTTTATCAGTGTGATCTGAATGATGCGGGCCACACCGAAGAGATTCTGCGGATGATCCGCGAGAAATATCCGGTAGATGCGGTGGTGAACAATGCCGGTATCGTACTGGTGGAGAATCTTGGCGAAGTCAATCTTTCTTCGCTGTATCAGTCTTATGACGTGAACCTGCGCGCCGCCGTGCAGGTCACCCAGACTTTTGTCGAGTCCATGAAGGTCAGACGGGAAGGCCGGATTATCAATATTGCCAGCCGGGCCGCGGGCGGCAAGGTCGGGCGAACCAGCTATTCGGCTGCCAAGGCGGCGCTGATCGGCTGTACGAAAACCTGGGCGCTGGAACTGGCCGAATATGGCATTACGGTCAATGCGATTTCACCCGGGCCCATAGAAACGGAATTTCTGCGCAAGGGGCTGCCAGCCGGCGGTGACGAAGAAAAGCAGCTGCTTGCCCGCGTGCCCATGAAACGGCTGGGCAGGCCGCAAGAGGTGGCAGCTGCGGTGGCGTTCCTACTTTCGGATGAAGCGTCCTTCATTACCGGGCAGAATCTTGGCGTGGACGGTGGTGCCTCCTTATAAAACGAAGCATCAGAATAAAACGCCATTGCGCGCCCTCAACTCAATTTATCGTTCTTTCAGGGACAACAGGAATCAGATCGCGGTATGGCAAAAGTAAAAACGGTGTATGTATGCCAGGAATGTGGTGGGATCAGCGCCAAGTGGCAGGGCCAGTGTCCGCATTGTCAGGCATGGAATACCATGACCGAAACGGTAGAACGTCCGGCTGCGGCGGCTCCCGCCAATCGCTACGCACACCTTGCCGAGGCCGCACCGGTACGCAATCTGGCCGACATTGAAGCCCGGGATACCCCACGGCAACCCACCGGACTGTCCGAATTCGATCGTGTTCTGGGTGGTGGTCTGGTGCCCGGTGGTGTGGTTCTGATCGGCGGTGATCCTGGCATCGGCAAATCCACACTTCTGTTGCAGGCACTGGCTTCACTGTCACGCACCACGCCCGTCTTGTACATCACGGGCGAAGAGTCGGCAGAGCAGGTCGCATTGCGGGCAAAGCGACTCGATCTGGCCACGGGAGCCATTCAGCTGGTGGCTGAAATCCAGCTCGAGAGTATCCAGGCGGCGCTTATGCAGCACAAGCCCGCCGTGGCGGTCATCGATTCCATACAAACGCTTTATTCCGGTGAACTGTCGTCGGCGCCGGGGTCCGTGTCGCAGGTACGCGAATGCGCCGCACAGCTGACCCGCATCGCCAAGCAAACCGGCATTGCGCTTGTCATGATCGGCCATGTGACCAAGGATGGCACGCTGGCCGGGCCGCGTGTGCTGGAGCACATCGTGGACACCGTACTGTACTTCGAAGGGGAAACCGATTCTTCCTATCGCCTGATTCGCGCCTTCAAGAACCGTTACGGTGCGGTCAATGAGCTCGGTGTGTTCGCCATGACAGACAAGGGACTCAAAGGGGTCAGCAACCCATCGGCACTTTTTCTGTCGCAGCACACGGACAATGTCCCTGGCTCCTGCGTGGTCGCCACCCAGGAAGGCACGCGGCCATTGCTGGTCGAGATACAGGCCCTGGTCGATACGGCTCACGTCCCCAATCCGCGTCGATTGACGCTGGGTGTGGATGGCAGCCGGCTGGCCATGCTGCTGGCGGTGTTGCATCGCCATGCGGGTGTCGCCAGTTATGATCAGGACGTTTTCGTGAATGCGGTCGGTGGTGTAAGGATTACGGAAACGGCCACCGATCTGCCGGTACTGCTGGCCATTCTGTCGTCGCTGCGAAACAAACCGCTGCCAAAAGGGTTGTTTGCGTTTGGCGAAGTGGGTCTGGCAGGTGAAGTGCGCCCGGCACCGCGTGGACAGGAACGGTTGCGTGAAGCCGCCAAGCTGGGTTTCAGCGTGGCACTGATTCCCAAACATAATGCACCCAAACAGCCAATAGAGGGCCTGGAAATCAAGGCGGTATCGCGCCTGGATGAGGTGCTCGACCTGATTCGCTGATCGCATGATCAATGGGGCCTGCTGCTGCAGACCTCATTGCGAAACACGAAATACGTAACACGAAATACGTAATCTAACCCGATAGGCGTTGGCTCACAGATGTCAACGCGATAGTCATGTAGCGGTGGCAGGATCGATGCCGACTCATGCAAGTATGAGATGGAAAGCATGGATTGGTATCTGAATATTCTTATGTTTGTAACCATTGGCGCCGCCATTGGATTTGTGGGCGCCATTGTCGGCATCGGGGGCGGCCTGATTGCCATTCCCATGCTCGCACTGGTTTTTTCCATGCCGCAGCAGCTGGCGCAGGGCACGGCATTGCTGATGATTGCGTCGAATGTGGTACTTACGCTCAGAAACTACCATAAGCGTTCACCCATCGATTTCAAAAGCGTGTCCATCGGTGTGGCGGCCAACGTTGTGGCTACCCATCTGGCTGCACTGGTCGCACAGGATATGAGTCCGGTATTATTGCGTAACCTGTTTGCAGTTTTTCTGGCCTCGGTGGCGACCTTTTATATCTGGCAGACGCTGCGCAAGGGCAGGGCACCTGCGGTTGCCGACGCACCGGTCAAACGACATGTGGGATTCCGGCAATATGTGATGATGGGCATTCTGTCAGGCGCAATCGGTGGTCTTTTTGGCGTTGGTGGCTCGCTGATCCTGGTTCCGACCATGACGGTTTTCTACGGACTTCGCCAAACGGCCGCCCAGGCGATGGCGCTTTCCATGATTCTGCCGGGTACACTGGTTGCCCTGATCACTTATTCCTGGCATGGCAACACAGACTGGACGGTAGGCATCGCACTATCGGTCGGCGGCATGCTGATGATCCGTCAGGGTGTCAGGCTGGCCTTTTATCTTCCTGAACGCACACTCAGACTGCTTTTTGCTGCCGTGCTTTATCTGACCGTGGCATTGCTCGTTCTGAAATAACCCTTTGACTGCTGGAGAATCTGTTGACTGCACTGGCAATTTGGCAAATGGCATGGCGCCTCTTCCGGCGTGACTGGCTTTCCGGCGAACTGCGTCTGCTGGCACTGGCACTGGTTGTGGCCGTGACGGCTGTCTGCAGTGTCGGCTTTCTGGCAGACCGGGTCTCAGCAGGGCTGAAAGACAATGCCGGCCAGGTGCTGGGTGCTGACCTGCTGTTCGAGTCCGATACGCCCATCGAACAGGCCGTGACCGACCATGCGCATGACCTGCGGTTGAAAACCGCCAAAACCTGGCAGTTTCCTTCCATGGTAAGTTTTGAAGAAGGCTCGCGACTGGCTTCGGTGAAAGTGGTATCCGATGGATATCCGCTAAAAGGCGCCGTCACCCTGCAGGATAACGACAGCAGACAGAGCGTGCAGGCGATTCCACCGGCAGGAACCGTCTGGGTTGATTCTGCATTGCTGAGTCAGCTCAACGCGCCGCAGAAGGCCAGCCTGCGCGTGGGCGCAAAAACGCTGACTGTCTCTGCGCTCATCGAAAATGAGCCCGACAGAAATATGGCATTTGTCAATATTGCCCCCCGCCTGATGATGAATGAGGCTGATCTGCAGGCGACGGGTCTGCTCGTGCCAGGCAGTCGGGTCAAGGAAACGCTGCTGCTGGCCGGCGACGCGGACGCAATAGCCTCAATGCGTACCTGGCTATCGGCCCGGCCCGCCAAGGGGCGTCAGATTATCGGCACCGATTCTGCCAGACCCGAGATCCGTGCTTCTCTGGATCGGGCAGAGCAGTTCCTGTCACTCGTTTCAGTACTGACCGTCATGATTGCCAGCGTTGCCATCGGTCTGGCAGCCCGGCGGTTCTCGGCGCGACATCAGGACGGGCTGGCTGTGATGCGCAGTCTTGGCGCCACGCGAGGCACTGTACTGCGACTCGTGGCCATCGAGTTTCTGCTGATTGCTACGGCGGCCTCTGTTGCGGGTGTGATTCTTGGTCTGGGCCTGCATTATCTTCTTATTCATTTTCTTTCTGACCTCATTCCCGCCAGTCTGCCGCCCGTGTCTGTCCGACCCGGACTGGCGGGTCTGGCAACGGGCTGGGTACTGGCCTTTGGATTCTCGGTGATTCCTGTCCTGCAACTGTCCCGCGTGCCGCCGCTCAAGGCGCTGCGACGGGATCTCGAGGTGGAGATTCCGCCTGTATTGTGGAAGGCGATTCTGAATCTTGCAGTCCTTCCCTTGCGCCCGGGCAAGCTGGTTCCCAAGTATCGCAAGATCTGGATGGAAGAGGGCTCGCCCTTGCTGGTTCATGGTAAACGGCTGGCGCAGGGTGTGCAGGCGCAACTGGACCGCGAGCAGATTGAAGCAACGGTAGTGCTTGCCATGCGTTATGGAAAGCCTTCCATGCAGCAGGCCTTTGAGCAGTTG
>JBEBTQ010000085.1:0-10619 GCA_040393685.1 Advenella kashmirensis
ACGCGCTTTCGTCCTCTGACCAGCGGACAGATCACCCTGAAGCAGGCCATTGCCTTTCTGATCGCCCAGCTGGCCGTCGCTGCCCTGCTGCTCTTTTTCATCAACAGCTACAGCCGCTGGCTTGCCCTTGCCCTGGTGCCGCTGGTCTTCATTTACCCCCTATGCAAGCGCTTCACATACTGGCCCCAGCTCGTGCTTGGCATCGCCTTTAACTGGGGGATGCTGATGGCCTGGTCGGATACTCAGAACACTGTGCCGCTGGCCGCCGTCCTGATGTGGCTGGGCGCGGTGACCTGGCAAATTGGCTATGACACGATCTACGCCTACACGGATATGAAGGACGATGAACAGCTGGGTCTGCGTTCCACCGCTCTGCGCTTTCGGGATCAGGGGCTGATCTGGCTGATTGGCTTTTATGCAGCCACCGTTGTGTTGTGGACCGTTCCAGGCATCATGCTGGGCTTTGGCTGGCTGTACTATGTGTTCATGGTGGCCATCGCCGTGCATTTTTACTGGCAGCTTTCCACCTTCGATCTGCAAAAGCCGGACCGCAGTTTTGCGCTGTTTCGCGCCAATATCTGGACTGGCAGCCTGCTGGTGGCCGGCTCGCTGGGAGGCACGCTGTTGCAAACAGTGGGTTAACCCCAATTCTCCACCAGAATCAATCGAAAATAACTCCCTGAAAATCCACCGGTTAACCCTGGCATAAAAGGGTTAACCCTAATATTCTTTTTTCAGCGGATTCGGTACGCTCAACGTCATTCACCCAACCCACTTTCGAGTTGCACATGGCTACGACTACCACGCTCGGCATCAAGGTCGATCCGGACCTGAAAAATCGCCTTCAATATCATGCAGATAAACTGAACTGTACGCCCCACTGGCTGCACAAGCAGGCACTGCTGACTTACCTGGACCAGATTGAACGTGGAATGACGCCAGACGAATTGCGCCACCTGACGCCCGGCAGCAGCGACAACGACAGCGCCGTCGTGCCGGCTGGTGACAGCCGCAAGCCGCCATTCTACGAGTTCGGTCAGGATGTGCAGCCGCAATCGGTGCTGCGTGCGGCAATCACCTCTGCCTACCGCCGGCCCGAACCGGAATGTGTCCCCTTGCTGCTGGATCAGGCAGCCATAGTCAAACCGGAACAGACGCGCGAACTGGCCCTGAAACTGGTCAAATCACTGAAAGACAAGAGCCCCGGTGGCGGCGTGGAAAGCCTGATTCAGGAATTTGCGCTGTCCAGCCAGGAAGGCGTGGCCCTGATGTGTCTGGCCGAAGCGCTGCTTCGCATTCCAGACAGGGCCACACGCGACGCATTGATCCGAGACAAAATCAGTCATGGCGACTGGAAGTCCCATATGGGCAGCTCCCCTTCCCTGTTTGTCAACGCTGCGACGTGGGGCCTGATGCTGACCGGCAGACTGGTCGCCGTCAACAGCGAGCAGAATCTGTCCAAAGCGCTCACGCGCATGATTGCCAAAGGCGGCGAGCCGTTGATCCGTCAGGGCGTGAACATGGCCATGCGCATGATGGGCGAACAGTTCGTGTCCGGTCAGACCATTTCTTCCGCCCTGGCCAACAGTCGCAAGTTCGAAGCCGAGGGCTTCCGCTACAGCTACGACATGCTGGGTGAAGCGGCTACCACAGCAGCCGATGCCCAGCGCTATTACGAATCCTACGAACAGGCCATTCACGCCATCGGCAAGGCCTCTGGCGGCCGCGGCATTTACGAAGGTCCCGGGATTTCCATCAAACTGTCAGCCCTGCACCCACGCTACAGCCGTGCACAGCGCGAGCGTGTCATCAGCGAACTATTGCCTCGTCTGGTTTCCCTCACACGACTCGCCCGTTCCTACGATATTGGTCTGAACATCGATGCCGAAGAAGCGGACAGACTGGAACTGTCGCTGGACCTGCTGGAGGCGCTGTGCGCCACGCGGGAATTTGAAGGCTGGAACGGCATTGGCTTTGTCATCCAGGCTTACCAGAAACGGGCGCCGTTTGTGATTGACTACGTCATCGATCTGGGGCGGCGTACGCGCCATCGTCTGATGATCCGTCTGGTCAAAGGCGCTTACTGGGATACGGAAATCAAGCGCGCCCAGCTCGATGGGCTCGAAGGTTATCCCGTGTATACGCGCAAGGTCTACACCGATGTGTCCTATCTGGCCTGCGCCCGCAAGCTGCTGGCGGCACCCGATGCCGTATACCCTCAGTTTGCCACGCATAATGCCCAGACGCTTTCTGCCATTTACCATCTGGCAGGCAGCAATTATTACCCCGGTCAGTATGAGTTCCAGTGCCTGCACGGCATGGGTGAACCGTTGTATTCAGAAGTGGTCGGCAGCAAAAAACTCAACCGTCCATGCCGGATCTACGCCCCCGTTGGCACGCATGAAACCCTCCTGGCCTATCTGGTACGTCGTCTGCTGGAAAACGGTGCCAACACGTCTTTTGTCAACCAGATCGGGGACGAAAGCATCGATATCAACACCCTGATTGCCAACCCCATCGAAGTGGCCAGCGCCATTCAGCCGCTGGGTGCGCCGCACGACAAAATCCCGCTGCCTCGCGATCTGTACAACATTGACGGCGAACCGGGACGTCGCAACTCCAGTGGCATCGACCTGAGCAACGAACATCGCCTGGGTTCACTGGCCGCTGCCCTGCTTAACGGCGCCACACAACCGTGGCTGGCTGCGCCTACGCTTTATGAGCCTTCCGATGACGAAGACAAGGCCGCCAGACGCAAACCCATGTTCAACCCCGCGGATCATCGCGATGTGGTGGGCGAAGTCATTGAAGCCACGCCAGAGGATGTCACTCAGGCCGTGGACGCTGCTGTTGCCATGGCGCCCATCTGGCAGGCCACACCAGTAGAAGACCGTGCAAAAGCCTTGCGCCGCGCCGCGCAGATGCTGGAGTCCCGCATGCAGCCTCTGCTGGGTCTGATCGTTCGTGAGGCCGGCAAGTCTTTACCCAACGCCATTGCGGAAGTGCGCGAGGCCGTGGATTTTCTGCGTTACTACGCGGATCAGATCGAGGACAACTTCAGCGAAGACCGTCATCGTCCCCTGGGTCCGGTGCTGTGTATCAGCCCGTGGAATTTCCCGCTGGCTATCTTTACAGGACAGGTCAGTGCCGCGCTGGCTGCCGGCAATACCGTTCTGGCCAAACCCGCGGAGCAGACACCTCTGATCGCGGCCCAGGCGGTTGCCATCCTGCACGAAGCCGGCATTCCGAAAGAAGCGGTACAACTGCTGCCCGGTCAGGGAGAAACCGTGGGAGATCAGCTGGTTTCGCATCCCGCGATTCGCGGTGTGATGTTTACCGGGTCAACAGACGTGGCTCGCATCATTGCCGGCAAACTGGCAGGTCGCCTGGACAATCATGGTCATCCCATTCCGCTGATTGCCGAGACGGGCGGACAAAACGCCCTGATTGTGGATTCATCTGCCCTGGCTGAACAGGTTGTTTACGATGTGCTCAATTCTGCCTTCGATTCGGCCGGCCAGCGCTGCTCTGCCCTGCGCGTGCTGTGCATTCAGGAAGACGCGGCAGATCATGTCCTGAACATGATCAAGGGTGCCATGAAGGAACTGTCCGTGGGCTGCCCTGATCTGTTGTCGACCGATGTGGGCCCCGTGATCGATGAACAGGCTCGCCAGATCATCGAACGCCATATCCTGAAAATGCGTCAGTCCGGCCATGCGGTTGAACAGCTGCCGCTGGATCGCACCACCGAAAACGGCACCTTTGTGTCTCCTGCCCTGATCGAACTGAATGACATCAGCGAACTGGAACGCGAAGTCTTTGGTCCTGTGTTGCACGTGATCCGTTATAAGCGAGCCGAACTGGATGCGCTGATCGACAAAATCAATGCCACCGGCTACGGTCTGACCTTTGGCATCCATTCGCGTATCGACGAAACCATTGGCCGTGTGTGCGATCGCATCCATGCCGGCAATATTTATGTCAACCGTAATATTGTGGGTGCCGTGGTGGGTGTACAGCCCTTTGGCGGCCAGGGACTGTCAGGTACCGGCCCTAAAGCCGGCGGTCCGCTTTATCTGTATCGCCTGCTGTCCGAAGGGAATGATGATATGCCGCGCGGCATCGATCTTCCCGGACTGAATCCGGCAGGCACGGCGTTGCCCGGTCCTACCGGTGAGACCAATGTCTATCGTCTGGTACCAAGAGGAACGGTTCTGGCCTGGCCTGCGTCATCCGATGGCGCCCGCCTGCAGCTCGAACAGATTCTGGAAACCGGCAACCGCGCCCTGTTTGTTGAAGCACCATCAGTGCGCGAATGGGTAGAGGCGGCAGTGCCGGCAGACAAACGCGCCCGCGTTGAGTATGTCGCTGCGGACAAGGTTGCGCAGGCGGCGTTTGATGCTGCCGTGTTTGAAGGGGATGGCGATACGCTGCGGCAACTGAACCTGGAGCTGGCGGCCAGAAAAGGCCCCATCATCATCGCCCAGGGTCTGCAGTCAGATGAAATTGTTCATGGCCAGCGCTACGCTTTGAGTGGTCTGGTCCATGAACAGAGCATCAGCACCAACACGGCCGCTGCCGGTGGTAACGCCAGTCTGATGACCATCGCCTAAGGTTGATCACTGCGGGACGGAGGCAGCAGCCTGCGTTCCCGGTGCATCCTGTGATTCGGAAGTCGCTGGTGTTTCAGAAGCAGCCGGCGCTTCCGAAGCCGTTGGTGTACCTGTAGCGGCAGGCGTTTCTGAAGTTGCTGCTGTTTCTGAAGTAGCCTTGTTCCCGTTAGCAGGGGCCGCTTCTGCTGCAGGCGGCTCGGGATTGGGAGAAGCTGGCACGGCGGAAGCGGGCACAGCGCCTGGATCACTGGCCGGCGGCAGGTTAGGTCCGCGTTTAATATCTGCCTGGGCCATATCAATCAGATCCTGACCGATTCTCTCGGACCAGTTCTGCTGCACGCTCATGGCCGCATTTTTGAAAGCGGCTTTTTGTTCGGGCGTCAGCGTTGTGACTTCAACGCCGGACTTCGCCAGTTCCTGCGCCGTTTTCTGGACAGTATCAGAGGCAGCCTGTGCCGTCAGGATCGGTGCAGTCTCCTGAACCGCCTGTTCCGCGGCTTCACGCACGCGCTGCTGATCGGCTTTGGACCAGTTATTCCATACATTCTTGTTGACTGCAATGAAGATCGGATCTGCGGGATAGTCCCAAAGCGTCAGATACTTCTGACCCAGTTCATTGAATTTGAATCCGGTGAAGACAGATAGCGGATTGTCCTGGCCATCGATGGTTTTCTTCTCCAGGGCATCAGCCACGCCATTCAGATTCATCTGCACGGGTGCCGCCCCCATTGCCTTGAAAAAATCCATAAAGAGCGGCAGACCTACCACCCGAACGCGCATGCTCTTCAGATCAGCAGGCGCCTGCACAGGACGCAGCGCATTGCTCAGCTGCCGATAGCCTGAGGAACCCCAGGCCAGAGTCACAATGCCGGCCTTGTCCATATTGTCACGTATGACTTTACCGACCTGACCACGAATCAGTGCGGCAGTCCCATCAATATTGGGGATGAAAAAAGGCAGGGAGAAAATGGAGAGTGCACGGAACTGGCCGGACCAGTTACTGGCCGAGGCAACGGCCATATCGGCGACGCCCTGGCGCATTGCCGTTGCCTCCCGGGTCTGCTCACCCTTGATGAGCGAAGCATTGGGATACATGCGGATGTTAACGCGCCCTTCGGTCTTTTCCATGACCAGTTCGCGCCACCGTTTGGCAGTGCGGCCAATGACGATGCGTTCATCCGACACAAATGACAGCGAATATTCAGGCTTGTAACCGCCTGCACTCTGCGCAATTGCCGAAGGAGTGTGCATCAGCATGGCCGCTGCCGCACAGGCTCCCGGGAGAATGATCCTGCGCAAAACTCCAATTTTCATTCTGTGCAAATCCCGTTTTGAGTGGTTGATCAGACCCCCATGTTACTGGAATTGATGCACAACTGTGATATTTTCCCCGGGCTTGACGGTAATCACTCTTACATAACGCGGCAAATCGCCATTGGTAATCATGATCTGATAGGTGCCTGGCGACAGCTGCAGACTGCGGAACGGCGGGCTTGCACCACGCGAACGACCGTTGATGAAGACATTTCCCCAGGGACGGATGACAAATGAGACGGTTCCTTTGGATGCATTACGCGTCGTGCCGGCCTCACCGCGTTCGGCACGCGCTTCTGCTGCACGGCGACGCCCCCGCTCTCGTTTGAGACGGGCATCTTCCTGTCGGGCTTTCTCCAGAGCAGCTCGCTCTTTTGCCTGCTGCGCGGCTTCGTCTTCACGACCTGCGTCTGCGGCACTCATCTCTGTTGACTGACTGGCTGCAGAAGAAGCAACCCCAGCGGACGTGTCCGTTGACGGGGTATTGTCGGATGACGGACTGGCCGCCGCCGCGATCGCCGCTGCCGTACCCACACCTGCACCCGCGGCTGTTACCGCGGATCCGTTGCTTGTACCTGGCGCGGCAGCACTGCTGGCGTTGGCTGAGCCCGAACCGGACGTATCGGCTCCTGTCGTGGACTCACCAGAACTGCCTGCCCCCGCAGTCGTGCTGCTGCTATTGGTCGTCGCCGACTGATCGGTGGCACCTGCGGACGAGGCTTGTGTTGATGTATCTGCAGCGGTACCCGTTGATGTACCTGTTCCCGATTGTGGCTGCTGGCTTTGAGCGGCCAGGCGGGCTTCTTCGGCCTTGGTCGCCTCTTCGACACGCCGTGCTTCTTCGTCTACGCGCGCCTGTTCTGCGGCAGCCTGAGCAGTCGATGCGGGGTTGGCTGCCGTTGACTGATCGGACGCGCCATCGCCGGATGAACCTGCCGCAGCAGAGCCGGCAGTGTCAGACGAGTTGCCGGCTGCTGGTCCGGTGGCTTCGGTGCCCGGCATGGGGCTTGCACCCGTCGCAGAGGACGCAGCAGACTCAGAGGATCCGGCTGTTGAGCCTGTCCCTGGCGTTGCGCCGGAGGTCTCTGACCCCGCTGGCTGTGACGATGAGGCATCGGGCGTGGATTGGCTGGCCGTATCGCTGCCGGACGATGCTGCGTTGGTGCCATCGGCAGGTGTTGCCTGTTCATTGGTGGCTGTCGCCGGCGTTGCGCCTGTCGCGCTTGCCGCGTCCGTTGCGGAGGATGCGCTATCTGTGGCAGATGTCTCACCACTTTCAGACGGGGTCGCCGTTCCCGCATCGGAACTTGCTGTCGCTGCATCTCCAGACGCTGTGGCATTGTCTGATGTTGCCGCAGCGCCGGTATTCGCGGTATTGGTGGTATCGGCAGTCGTCGACCCGCCCGTTGCAGCTGAGTTCTCAGAAGACGCCGCGCCAGACGATGACGGATTTGCTTCCTGATTGGCCGTGGTGGCGGGGGCCGATTCTGTGTCCGACTTGTCGCCGAAACCAAAATAGGCACTGGCAGCAACCGCAGCCAGAACCAGCGCAATCAGCAGCACGGGACTGCGTTTTTTGTCTTCCGGTGGTGGCGGAGGTGCAACAGGTTTTCTGCTGTCTGTTGAATCCGGTGGCTGATTGCCCTCGTCGCCAGCGCGGGCTGTCGCGTCCGTTCGCTGGTCCGATATCTCATTCGTCTGAGGATCTTTCGCTGCATTGGCAGTGGAGGCATTATTGGCAGCCGCCGCAGCAGCGGCTCCGGTTGCAGCGACGCCCCCTGCAGCGATCGCGTCCGCTTTTGCTGAACGCGCATTGGCCTGTTCAGCTTCCGCTCTCGCCTGCTCTGCGCGAATCTGTTCCGCCTTCTCCTGCTCGGCTCTGGCCTCTTCCTGGGCGCGCTGCTCTGCTTTGATCTGCTCTGCGCGGTTTCGCTCTGCGTCGGCCTTCGCCTGGGCTTCTCTGGCTTGCTCAGCCTTCTGGCGCTCAAGGCGGGCCTGTTCCTGCGCGGCCTGCTCCGCTTTTGCCTGTTCGGCCCTGGCCTCTTCCAACCTGGCTTGTTCTGCCCTGGCCTGCTCGGCCTTCTCCTGCTCCAGGCGCGCCTGTTCCTGAGAGGCCTGCTGCGCTTTTAGCAGTTCTGCCCGGGCCTGTTCTGCTTGTTCCTGCTGCACTCTGGCCTGCTCCTGGGCAGCCTGATCTGCTGCGGCCCGCCCGGCGCCTGCTGCCGCTGCAACACCGCCCAATAGTCCGGCTGACGAACCTGCCGCATCCTGTGCCGGCGCAACATTTGATGATGCAGAACTTGCTCCCGCAGCACCCGCTGAGGCAGAACTCACAGGACTCGGCGCTGACGCTGCCGAAGACAGTCCCATCATGCCCGACATTTCATCTACGGACTGCAGGCGCAGGGCCGATTGCAGCACGGTACTCAGATCAATCGTACGCAGAAACTGACGCGAGAAGCCTGCCGGCATGACCCCGGCCAGCGGCTCCAGCGCATCCTTCACAAAGCGTCGTACCGGGCTTTGCGGGGGCTGGCCGGTGATCAGCGTGCGCAGTACAGCGGCAAGTCCATATACATCTGTCCAGGGACCAATGCGCCAGGCAGGGTCGTCTGTCTGCAGTTCGATCGCGGCAAAATCTTCGTTACCCTGAATCGCCTCGGCGGCATTTTTGGTAAAAGGCTGACTCACGCCCGGCAGCAGCATGGCACGACCCACGGAATCCAGATAAACCGTCTGCAAAGACCAGGCACCATAAATGCGCTGCTGTGCGTGCAGCGCTTTGAGCTGCGGCAGCAGATCCAGTACCAGATCTTCCAGTTGTCCCTGTGTCGCGCTGCCTGTGCAGAGCCTGGATTTCTCCAGTGGCTGCCATGAAGGGTCGGCATTGCCTTGGAGGTCCTGTATCGATGTCGCCATGATGTCTCTTTCCCTAAGTCATGCCTGTCTTGGGTGTTGTCGCGGTTCGCCGCAACCGTCACCGTTTACAGACTAAAGTTCGTATGCGTCACGAAGAGCGAATTGAACAGCGTGATATTCAGCGCACCGCCGTGCACCATCGACTTCTGCGCTGCGCCATTGGCCTGATTCGTCCACCAGTAACTGTTGTGTGCATCACTGTTGAAACAGAAAGCCAGTTGCGGCCAGCGCGAATCATTCTGGTCCAGTTTTTCAATGGGCGGTGTTTCATGCCCGCCATTCAGAATATCCAGAATATCACTGCTGCCATCATCTTCCGAGACCTGGGTGGATGCCCTTGTCAGCATCTGTGTCAAAGTTCCGCGCGCACCCTGAATATTCTGCTCGAACTGCGCGGTTGAACAACCGTGTCCTACAGCAGCAAGCAGACTGCGCCCGATGTGTTCATAAAACCGGCCGGACCCCGCCACCTGCTGCGATTCATATTGCGATGGGTGCACATACAGCACTGCCATCAATGGATAAACACGTCCTACCCGATCGCGACTGGGTGCCAGGCAGCCCATCTGCACCACATCGCAACCCAGAGAAGCCGGAATCAGAAAATTCCATATCGGAGCGCTCAGATACTCCTGTTCGGCCGACAGCAGCACAGATTCGTGCATGGCGACCAGTCCGGAACTGAGCCATCGATGCCACCAGCCGATGATGGACTGATTCAGGCGACGATGAACAAAATCTCCGCTGGATGGCATTTTGCCGTACCAGCCGAGAGAATCTGAGAGCTGATCGATGCTGATCCCGCTCATGACTAGCCCCTTCCCGGGCATCGGAAACTGCGCATATCGGAAAGGCGGAAGGGACTCTTGGCCGAATACGCCGCGAACTCAAGTGTCACGCTGCGACCACCAATATTGAATGTGGCCACGGTGATCTCGGGCGAACGCCCCTGGCGCTGGCTGGCGCGATCCAGCAACCGGTTCAGTGCCCAGGGCCCTGAGGCTGAAATGCCCGAGGTTCCCATCTGCGGCTGCAGACTGATGCTTACCTGGTTGCTCCCCTGTTTGCCGGGCCACTCCATGGTAATGCCCACCTGCGGACCATGTGCATAGGTCAGCGTCTGACCATCCACTTCCATCACCATCTGCGTGATTTCCGGGTCCATATCTATGGGCCTGACCGCCACCTTGAAGGAAGGCTCCATCTTGCCGGCAGCAAAATAGACATCGCGTATCACGGCCGCCTTTTCAAAGGAATCCAGGAAACCTGCTACGCCACCTTTGTTGCCGTCAATACCCGGTTTGAAGCGCCAGCGGCCGCCGCTCATATCCACCAGACTGGACAGATTTTCCTTGAAAAACTGATCCATCATTTGCTGAGGGCCAAAAAACCGCGCGAAATCGTTGGGCGCCACATCCTTGGACGAATTGCCAAAAGGATAGCGGCCGGCAATCGAACGACGGCAAAAATTGCCCAGCACGGCGTTCACATCTTCACCCACTTTTTCCTGACGCACACCCGCCACCTGGCGCGATGCGGTTACCGACAAATCGGTGAGCACATCGCCCACGGCCGGCGGAACGCGGCCGGCCTCGGCCTGCAGCTTGGTCAGCACGTCGCCGGGAGGCAAAGGGCTCTGGCTGCGCAGCGCAGTGTCCGCTGCCGTCAGGTAGGTATATAGTTCATTCAGCAGACCTGTCGTACCTTCAATGGGCGGTGGCACACCCTGGCCGGCACTCCTGGCCAGCTCACGGTACTGCACGAAGTGATTGT
>JBEBTQ010000086.1:0-10557 GCA_040393685.1 Advenella kashmirensis
GTCAAAAAAGTGGAATCCATGGCAAGGGGAGATGATGACTTCCCGGTCGCTTCAGAGAATGTATCGGACTCCGCGCCTGCCGGAAAGTACTAACTGATCCGAAAAGATCAAAGTTCCCCCATGCAAAAACCGGGCCAGGGCCCGGTTTTCTGTTTCAGCTGCTAACGTCTGCCTGATCAGGCCGAAGGTGGCACGTATCCCTGCGCTTCCACGTCCACGTCTTCAAACAGAAAGCTTTCCATCTGCTGCTGCAGATATTTACGCGCACGTGCGTCAGCCAGGTTCAGTCGGTTCTCATTGACGATCCGCGTCTGAATGTCAGTCCACTGTTGCCAGGCTTCCTTGGAAATGGAGCGCCAGATTTTTGCACCCAATTCGCCCGGGTAAGGAGGATAGTCAAGACCTTCCGCCTCCTTCTTGAGTTTGACACATTGAATCATTCGGGCCATGGCAATCCTCGCTTAACGTTTTTTCGCTTAAAGTTTTTTGATAAAGATATGACTGTTACGACTACGATTGTAGTTCATTTGCTTTTCCTGGGGCAAATCACTGATTGTGCCCTGCACGAAGCCACGCTTAATGAACCAGTGCGAAGTACGTGTGGTCAGAACAAACAGCTTTTTCATACCCATGGCGCGCGCACGGGCTTCAGTATGGCGCAGCAGAATCTCGCCTTCTCCTGAACCCTGCCATTCCGGATTGACAATCAGACAGGCCATTTCTGCCATCTTGTCTTCGGGGAAGGGGTTGAGCGAGACACAACCGTAAATCACACCATCGTGTTCCAGCACGGTAAAGCGCTCGACATCGCGTTCAATGACATGACGACCTCGCGGTACCAGCGTTCCATCGGCTTCCAGCGGTTCGATCAGCTGCACAATCGCACCAATGTCGTCAATGGTGGCGGCGCGCAGATCATCAAGCGTATCTTCTACGACCATGGTGCCCACCCCATCATGGGTGAAATATTCCAGAAGAATGCTGCCGTCCAGGTCAAAAGGAATCAGGTGAGCGCGAGCCACACCGCGTTTAACTGCCTTTGCTGCGTGAGACAGATAGCTGCGCGTATCGGCATCCAGCGAACCATCGCGAATCAGTGCTTCGGCATCTTCGCGCGCAATCTCGGTAATGATTTCTCCGACGCTGTCGCGAAGCATGCGAGTGTTGGTCAGGAAGATGAGTTTTTCCGCACGCAGGGCAACCGCGGTACTGGTGGCAATGTCCTCCATTGCCAGATTGAAAGCTTCGCCTGTTGGTGAAAAACCGATGGGAGAGAGCAGCACCACACCGCCATGGGACAGCACTTTTTTCATGGCGTCCAGATCAAACTTGCGCACTTTTCCGGTATGGCGGAAATCTACCCCATCAATGACACCCACAGGCTGGGCGGTTACGAAGTTGCCCGAAATAATATGAATCTGGGCGTTGGACATGGGTGTGTTGGGCAGCCCCTGGCTGAACGCAGCTTCAATATCCAGCCTGATCTCGCCGGCAGCTTCTTTGGCACATTCCAGGGCTTCGGCAGAGGTGGGCTCCAGGTCGCGTCCGAACTGAAAGGAAAATCCTTTCAGGCGCAGTTGTTCGTTGACCTGGGGCAGGCATCCATGAACCAGTACAATGTGTACCCCCAGAGAGGTCAGCAGCGAAAGATCCTGGATCAGGGCATTGAGGCCCCCGGCCTGGATCAGATCGCCACCAAATCCAACCACAAATGTCTTATTACGCAGCGTGTGCACATAGGGTGCGACCTCGCGAAACCATCGCACAAACTGTGCGGGAACAAATTCAGGTGCGTCCTGGGCAGAATAGGTTTCGGGGTCGGGGGCGATGGTCACGGTTGTCTGGTTTCCTTGAATTGGAGGGAAATGCCGCTATCTGGGATGCAAGCGGCCTGCCAAAATTATAATGTTGGCTGAAAGAACAGAATGGATTGTATGAAAAAAAAGGAAGATCAGGCCGCAGATACGGCAAAGAAACCACAGAATGCGCGTCGGAACCCGTCTGCGCGTCCTGCGCCGCCTGTGCGTGAACCGCGCGAGATACCGCCCATCAGCTATCCCGAGGCATTGCCTGTCAGCGAACGACGCGAGGAAATTGCCCGCGCGCTTGCGGCGCATCAGGTCATCATCGTCAGCGGCGAAACCGGTTCCGGAAAAACCACGCAGCTGCCCAAAATCTGTCTTGATGCGGGCAGAGGAAGAACGCGCCTGATCGGCCATACCCAGCCGCGGCGCCTGGCAGCGACCTCGGTGGCTCGCCGTATTGCCGAAGAGCTCAACACGCCCCTTGGTGAACTGGTCGGCTACCAGATCCGCTTCAACGACCGTACCGGTCCGAATGCTGCCATCAAACTTATGACAGATGGCATATTGTTGTCTGAATCGCAGAAAGACCCGCTGCTACGCCAGTATGACACCATCATTATTGACGAGGCGCACGAGCGCAGCCTGAATATCGACTTTCTGCTTGGTTTCCTGCGTGTTCTGCTGCCGCGTCGCCCCGATCTGAAAGTGATTATCACGTCGGCAACGATCGATGCAGATCGCTTTGCCCGCCATTTTGCCGATGCCAGCGGCAAACCGGCGCCCGTTATTGAAGTATCGGGCCGTCTGTTTCCGGTGGAAATCCGCTATCGGCCGGTGCATTTTCTGGACGACGAAGACACGGGCAAACCTGCAGCCAATTCGTCGAGTGACAATCGTCGCATGGATCGAGACGGCGAAAAGGAACTGGTGGATGGGATTGTCAATGCCGTTGATGAATGCGCATCGCATGGTTCCGGTGACATTCTGGTGTTTCTTCCCGGAGAACGGGAGATTCGCGAGGCTGCAGAAGCCTTGCGCAAACATCATCCGCCCACAACGCAGATCCTGCCGCTGTTTGCCCGTATGTCCCAGCAGGAGCAGGAACGCATTTTCCGCCCCGATACCAACCAGCGGCGTGTGATTCTGGCGACCAATGTTGCCGAAACCTCGCTGACCGTTCCCGGCATCCGTTATGTCATCGATAGCGGTCTGGCACGGGTCAAACGCTATTCCTGGCGAAACAAAGTCGAGCAGCTGCAGATTGAACCCATCAGCCAGGCATCGGCCAACCAGCGCGCCGGGCGCTGCGGACGTATCGGACCTGGTGTCTGTATCCGTCTGTACGACGAAGAAGGATTCGCACAACGCCCCCGGTTTACCGATCCCGAGATTCTTCGTTCATCGCTTGCGTCTGTCATTCTGCGCATGAAAGCGCTGCGCATGCGGGATATCGAATCGTTCCCGTTTGTTGACCGGCCGGCGGGCAAGGCGATTGCCGATGGCTATCATCTGCTGCAGGAACTCGGCGCGCTCAATGAACAGAATGCCCTGACGCCTATCGGCAAGACGCTGTCCCTGCTGCCGCTGGATCCACGCATTGCACGAATGATCCTGGCGGCCAATGAACAGCACTGTCTGCATGAAATGCTGATCATTGCCTCGGCGCTTTCCATTCAGGACCCGCGCGAGCGACCCTTCAATGCCCGCGAAGCGAGTGAACAGGCGCATGTGAGATTTCGCGATGACAAATCGGAATTCATGTCCTACCTGAAATTGTGGAACTGGTATGGCGACGCCGTACGCCACAAAAGCTCGCAGCGTAAGCTGGTGACTCAGCTGCGCGGCGAATTTCTCTCGCCATTGCGACTGCGCGAGTGGCACGATGTGCATACCCAGCTGGCACAGCTGGTGCGTGAACAGGGCTGGCGTATCAATACCACTGAAGCCACATTCGAACAGGTGCATCGCGCTCTGCTGACGGGGCTGCTCGGAAACATAGGTTTCAAGAGTGAAGAGGGCGGTCAGTATCAGGGTGCGCGTGATATCCGCTTTGTGGTCCACCCCGGCTCGGCACTGATCAAAAAAAGCGGCAAATGGATTGTCGCTGCGGAACTCGTGGAAACCACAAGGCTCTTTGCGCGATGCATCGCCAATGTGGATCCGCGATGGATCGAGGCCGCAGGTGCACATCTTCTGAAAAAGCACTGGTCGGATCCGACGTTCAATGCAACGCGTGGCCAGGTGCTGGCAAATGAGCGGGCCACGCTTTATGGTCTGATGATCTACAGCGGTCGCAAGGTCAATTACGGCCGCATAGCGCCGGCAGAGGCGCGTGAAATTTTTATTCGTCAGGCGCTGGTCGATGGGCAGATTGCAGCCTCGCTACCCTTTATTGATCATAATTCGCGCGTGATCCGCGACATCGAAAAAATGGAGCATCAGGCCCGGCGGCCCGACATTCTGATTGACGATGAACTCATTTTTGCCTTCTACGATCGGCAGATCCCGGCAGATGTCTGCCAGACGCAAACCCTGATCAACTGGCACAACAAACTGGACGACGCGGCAGCCGCGCAGCTTCTGCTCAATCGTGAAGACCTGATGCGCCACGAAGCGTCGGGCATTACGTCAGATGTCTTTCCCAAACGTACCGGCTGGGAAGATATGTCGCTGGCGCTAAGCTATCATTTTGAACCCGGCTCGCCCAAGGATGGCGTGACCGCAACCATTCCGGTCTTTCTGCTGAACCAGGTGGACGCGACGCAAAGCGAATGGCTGGTCCCAGGCATGCTCAAGGAAAAGGTCCTGCATCTGCTTAAATCGCTGCCACAGAAACTGCGGCGCCATTGCGTTCCCTTGCCCGACTATGCCCAGGGTTTTTTCGAGCGCTGGTTTACCGAAGCCTCGGATCCGGGACAGTCGCTGCTCACAGCACTGATTGATGACATTCGTGATCAGCTTGCAATTCGCGTTGCCGTCACAGACTTCAAGCCAGAGACCCTGCCACCGCATCTGTTCATGAATTTCAGAGTGGTCGATGAACACGGCCGTATGCTTTCTGCAGGCCGCAATCTGAGCCAGCTTAAGGCAGAACATGCGCCGGCCGCGCAAGCGTCTTTCCAGTCACTGGTCAGTCGCGACAAATCGGTGGCGCAAGTGGTCAGTCAGGACAATATCGTCGAATGGAATTTCGGCGAGCTGCCTGAGATCATGGAGATACGCAAGAAGAACGAAACCTTTATCGGTTATCCGGCGCTGGTAGACCTGGGTCACAGCTGTACGATAGATGTTTTTGACGATCCTGAAACCGCCGCGCGCAAACATCGCGACGGGCTCCTGCGACTGTTTCGTATCGCCATGAAGGATCAGCTCAGGCAACTGACCAAATCCATTCCTGAACTGACACGCATGGGAATGCTTGCGGTGTCTCTCATGAACCAGGAAAGCCTGCGCGACCAGATTGTGGATGCCGCACTCAGTCAGGCTTGCCTGGCCGAGCCGCTGCCGACAGACGCCGGACAGTTCGAAGCCAGACGCGTGGATGCCAAGGGCCGCATTGGACTGCTCATTCAGGAGGAAGCGCGGCTTGCCCTGACGACCCTGACTGAATGGGCAGCCCTGCAGAAAAAGCTGGTCTCGGTACGCTCGGCCAGGGCACTGCACGATGATATCGTTGCTGGCACGTCTTCGTTCATGAGTGCGCGTTTTCTGACGGATCATCCGCATGCACGTCGCGTGCATTTTCCGCGATATCTGAAGGCGGCGCAGGCACGCATAGACAAATACCGCAGCGATCCGGCGCGTGATGCAAGACTCATGCAGGAGATGGCGCCGTTGCTGGTCAATTATCAGCGTATGCGCGCTGCGCTCAAAGGACAGGCCGATGAGCGACTGGATGATTTTTTCTGGATGCTGCAGGAGCTGCGTGTTGCCCTGTTTGCGCAGGAGTTGCGCACGCCGGTTCCGGTCTCGGTAAGGCGTTTGCAAAAAGCCTGGGAATCCCTTAATCGTTGATACAATAACGTATGACTTCCACAGACACCTCTCCCATGTTTGTCCATCTGCGTACCCACTCGGAATTTTCCGTTGTAGATGGTACTGCGCGCATCAGCGAACTGGTTGCGGCTGCTGCATCATATTCGCAGCCCGCCATTGCACTGACCGATCTGAGCAACCTTTTTGGTCTGATCAAATTCTACAAGGCTGCCCGGGGCAAGGGAATCAAGCCGATTGCCGGCTGTGATGTCTGGCTGGCCAATGAACAGGATCGCGACAAGCCATTTCGCGTGCTGCTGCTGGTGCAGAATCGCCAGGGCTATCTGAATTTGTGTGAACTGCTGTCGCGGGCATGGACCAGCAATCAGTTCAAGGGCAGGGCGGAACTGCAGCGCGAGTGGCTGGAAAACCAGGAAGGGCTCATCATTCTTTCCGGTGGTGTTGCCGGCGATGTAGGGCAGGCGCTGCTTGCCGGTCGTACAGACCAGGCCGAGGCACTTGCGCGACAGTGGTCTGCGCACTTTCCACGATCCTATTTTATTGAGCTGCAGCGTACAGGTCCGCAGGCAGACGAGCGCTACGTGCAGCTGGCTATGCAACTGGCCGCGCGACTGGATCTGCCAGTCGTTGCCACCCATCCCGTTCAGTTTACGCGGCCCGAAGATTTTCGGATGCATGAAGCCCGCGTGTGTATCGCGGATGGTGAATTGCTGGGCAACAAGTCCCGCACCCGCCGCTTTTCTGAAGATCAGTATGTGCTTGGTTCTGCACAGATGGCAGAGAAATTTGCAGACGTGCCTTCTGCCGTTGCCAACACAGTTGAAATCGCACGCCGCTGTTCTCTGACGCTTTCGCTGGGCAAACCGCATTTGCCCAACTTTCCGACGCCCGACAACAGCTCGCTGGATGAATATCTGGTCAAGTTGTCTGAAGAAGGCCTGGAAGTGCGCCTGAAGCAGCTTTACCCGGACGAACAGGAACGCGAAAAGGCAAGGCCTGCCTATCAGGACCGGCTCAAGCTGGAATGCAAAACCATTATCAGCATGGGCTTTCCGGGCTACTTTCTGATCGTTGCCGACTTCATCAACTGGGGCAAGAACAATGGCGTTCCTGTTGGCCCTGGACGGGGTTCCGGTGCGGGCTCTCTGGTCGCCTTTGCACTTGGCATTACTGATCTGGACCCGCTGCGTTACGACTTGCTGTTCGAGCGGTTCCTGAATCCCGAGCGCGTTTCCATGCCCGACTTCGATATCGACTTTTGTCAGGACAATCGCGAGAAGGTCATTGAATACGTCAAGGAAAAATACGGACGCAATGCGGTGTCCCAGATTGCGACCTTTGGTACGCTGGGTGCCAAGGCCGTGGTTCGCGACGTCGGTCGCGTGCTTGAACTGCCATATTCCTTGTGTGATGGCCTGTCCAAACTGATTCCCTTCAATCCGGCCAATCCCTGGAGTCTGGCCAAAACGCTGGAAGAAGAACCGGAGTTTCGCCGCCGTTACGACAATGACGAAGAAGTCAAAGCCATTGTAGATCTGGCGCGTCCGCTCGAAGGCCTGACGCGAAATGTGGGTATGCATGCTGGTGGCGTACTGATTGCGCCCGGCAAACTGACAGACTTCTGCCCGTTGTATTGCCAGCCTGGCAGTGAAACCAGTGTTGTCTCCCAGTACGACAAGGACGACGTCGAAGCCGCCGGTCTGGTCAAGTTCGACTTCCTGGGCCTGCGCAACCTTACCATTCTGGATTGGGCCGTGCGCTACGTTCGGCGATTCAATCCGGGCATGCGCGATTTCGACATCATGTCGCTGCCCCTGGACGATCCAGGCGCATATCGTACGCTGTGCGAAGGCAATACCACGGCGGTATTCCAGCTTGAGGGCAGGGGCATGAAAGAGCTGCTCAAAAAACTGCTGCCCAATACGTTCGAAGATATTATTGCCGTGCTGGCCCTTTACCGGCCCGGACCACTGGAATCGGGCATGGTAGACGACTTCGTCAATCGGAAGCATGGTCGAGCCGATGTCGACTACTTCCATCCATCGCTTGAATCCACGCTGCGCAGTACATACGGCGTGATCGTCTATCAGGAACAGGTGATGCTGATCTCCCAGATCGTGGGGGGATACAGCCTGGGTGGTGCCGACCTGCTGCGTCGAGCCATGGGTAAGAAAAAGCCCGAAGAGATGGCCAAACATCGCGAATTGTTTGAAAAAGGCGCGGTGGAAAAAGGTTATGACGGTGAACTGGCTGTGCGCCTGTTCGACCTGATGGAAAAATTCGCGGGCTACGGTTTCAATAAAAGTCACTCCGCCGCGTACGCGCTGATTTCCTATCAGACGGCGTGGCTCAAGGCGCATCATCCTGCAGAATTCATTGCTGCAACTATGTCTTCGGATATGGACGATACCGACAAGGTACAGATCTTCTGGCGCGATGCGCTGGACAACGGCGTGCAGGTCCTGCCGCCGGATGTCAATGAATCGGTCTACCGTTTCGAACCGGTTGAGGACGAAGCCACCCGCGCCGGCAAACCGCCGCGTACCATCCGTTACGGACTGGGCGCTGTCAAGGGAACTGGTCAGGGCGCTGTCGAAGAGATCCTGCGAGCGCGAGAAGAGGGCGGACCTTTCCTGGACCTGTATGACTTCTGCAAGCGGGTCAATCGCCATACCGTTAACCGTCGCACCATGGAAGCGCTGATTCGCGCTGGTGCATTCGATGAGCTTGAACGCAATCGCGCCGCGCTGCTTGCAGCGCTGACGCATGCCATCGATGCTGCCGATCAGGCTGATCGCAGTGCCGACCAGGTCTCGCTGTTTGGCGATGATTCTGGCGCCATCGTGCAGGATCAAGTTGCCCGCGTGCCGCCGTGGAGTCTTCACGCCGAACTCATCGAAGAAAAGAACGCGCTCGGCTTTTATTTCAGTCATCATCTGTTCGATGTCTGGCGTGATGAAGTGCGTCGCTTTGCACCAACGCGGCTTGCCGGTATTACCGAATCGCGCGATCCGCAGTGGGTTGCGGGCGTGCTGATTGGACAGCGTTTCTTTGCAAGCAATCGCAAGACGCCGGGTCAGCCTGAAGCCGATGATCGACTTTATTTTCTGCTGCTTGATGATGGTTCGGCCCAGGTTGAAATCATGTGTCCTGGCAGTGTCTATGAACAGAATCGTCATTTCCTGAAGGCGGACAGTCTGGTCATTGCCCGCATCAAGGCCAAGGTCAACAGGTTCAATGGCGGATTGCGCATCAGCGCCGACAGTCTGTACGATCTGCAGAAAGCCCGCGAAGATCGGGCACGCTGTCTGCAGATAGAAATTGCAGATGGCATGTCGGTCAGTACGCTCAAATCTATTCTGAACCCCTATCGTGCGGAACCGGAAAACGGCATTCCGGGTGTCAGGGTTCAGTTAAGTTATGTCTCTGCTCGTCAGGGTTACAAATGTGATATTGAGCTTGGCGAAGAATGGCGCGTACGCATGGCAGACAGCCTGTTTGAACGACTGCGTCAGGATAAGCAATCGCGTTCCGTAGAGGTAGCCTATTCGTGAACACAACGCTCAATCCTTCGCTGAACCCGCACGAGGCCGAAGCCGTCAGCAATGACAGTGTCGATGTAGAAAAGACCAGCCGGCCGCTGCGAATCGTTCACTCTGAAGCAGCCGTGTCCTTTGGTGGACAAGAGCATCGTATCTTCAAGGAAATGCGCGCCATGCGCAAGCGTGGCCATCACATGGAACTGATCTGCCGGCCTGAAGCACAGCTGGTCGCGCGTATGCGTGATGAAGGGTTTGTTGTGCATACCGTGCCCATGGGAGGTATTCCCAATTTTGTCAAAGGCGTGGCTGCCATCCGTCGCATTCTTGTGCAGGGTCGTTTCGACGTCCTTAATACCCACAGTCGCAAGGACACGCTGATTGCTGCGCTGGCGGGACGACTGGCTGGCACACCCCTGATCGTGCGCACCCGTCATTTAGCCATTCCTATCGGCTCTTTATTGTCCTATACCTGGCTGCCCCACAATGTCGCCACCGTCAGCAACCATGTGCGGCAAATGGTGCTCGATAAAGGCGTCTCACCCGACAAGGTAGCGACCATTTATTCGCCGGTAGAACCACCGCCACCGGTAGCCCATTCCACGCTTCGTGAAGAACTGGGCCTTGCAGACAGTGCGATTGTTGTCATTTGCGTGGCAGTCATGCGTGAGAAAAAAGGACATATATTCCTGATTGACAGCATGAAAGCGCTGTTTGACCGTTACCCCGATCTGCACCTGGTGTTGGTGGGCGCAGGCTCACCGACCTTCGAAAAAGTGCAGCAGCACATAGCCGTCAATCATCTGGAAGACCGTGTTCACATGATGGGCTATCGCAAGGATGTGCCTAACCTGCTTGCTGGTAGTGACATTTTTGCGCTTGCCACCGAGCAGGAAGCTTCAGGCACCGTTTATGTAGAAGCACAGATGAGCGGACTGCCGGTAGTTGGCACCGATGTGGGTGGTGTTTCCGAAATGCTCAGAAACGGCGAAACCGGTACACTGGTGCCATTGCATGATGCGGGGGCGCTGACACAGGCGCTGGACGATCTGATCCGCGATCCTGCGAAACGCAGACAAATGAGCGAGGCCGCTCACCAATGGCTTTTTGACGAGGCGGTATTCTCGCCGGAAAAGCTGGCAATCAATACTGAAGCCGTTTATTGCAAATGGCTGGATGAAAAATCATGACCGACAACGCAAAGAATGTTCCGGTGC
>JBEBTQ010000087.1:0-10506 GCA_040393685.1 Advenella kashmirensis
AGGAGGTTCGCACCACCACCGATAAACCCTTTGGGGTGAACATCCCCCTTTATCGCCCAGGAGCCCAGGCCTTTCTGGACATGGCTTACGAATTTCGCGTGCCGGTGATTTTTGCTTCTCAGGGCGGGCCAAAAGCCCATCTTGCGCGCTTTCAGGACATTGGTACCCGCTGGGTCCATGTTGTTTCCACCCTGGAGCATGCGCAAAAGGCGGCCGATGCGGGAGTCGATGCGCTAGCCGTCGTGGGCACGGAAGCTGGCGGACATCCTCCTGTCAGCGGTGTGAGTTCTCTGATCATGGTGCGCAAGGCCGCGCGGGATTTCAATTTGCCCATTATCGGCGGTGGCGGTGTGGCAGATGGCTATGGTATTGCTGCGATGCTGGCGCTGGGTGCGGATGCCGTGCAATTGGGTACACGGTTTCTGATGACAGAAGAGGCGAACGTGCATGATGCTTATAAAGCGGCGGCTGTCGCAACGACTGTGGACGGCACCAGTCTGGTAGGTCGTAAGGGACTGCCGGTCAGGATGCTGCGCAATCGCTTTGCGGCGCATATGGACGAGATTGATGCGACTGTGACCGATAAAACCGAGTACGAAGCCGAGTTTCGCAGAAGTACGCTGAAGCAGGCGGCACTGGATGGCGACGTGGCGTGGGGCAAGGTCGAACTTGGCCAGTCAGTTGGCCTGGTCGATCAGATCCAGTCCGTTAGCCAGGTGATGCGGCAATTGGTACAGGAGCTGGAAGAAGCCCGACGCAAACTGCAGGAAATCTAGAACGTCTGCACGACATTTAAATCGCCTGCACAACATTCAAAACTGAAAAGGAAGGTAGACATTCATGGCTGTTTTGACAACTGACATATCCGAAAACGTAATGACGATCAGCCTTAATCGGCCGGAGAAACATAATGCGCTGAACACGGAGCTGACGCAGGCCCTGGTAGACGCGCTTGCCATGGGGCAACGCGACCCGGAAGTTCGCAGCATCATCCTGCATGGCAACGGCAAATCCTTTTGCGCTGGCGCAGACACGGGCGAGTTCAGCAGTCTGACACCGGATGCGACCAATCAGGTACTGGACCGCGCCGATCTGACAACCTCATTGCATTTGGCATTTTCGAAAATTGCAAAACCAATTATTGCAGCCGTGCATGGCAATGCGCTGGGTGGCGGAGCGGGGCTGGCGCTGGCCTGCGATCTGGTGGTCATGGCAGAGGACGCGCGCTTTGGCTATCCGGAACTGAGGCACGGTATCGTGGCCGCCGTTGTTCTCGCCAATTTGGTACGACAGCTGGGACAGAAAAAGGCTTTCGAACTGGTTGCCATGGCCGATCCGGTGAGCGGCGCTCGGGCATATGAACTCGGTCTGGTCAATAAAGTTTGTCCGGCAGAGCAGGTCATGCAGGAAGCCCGGGCTTATGCACGCAAACTCGCGGGCTGGAGTCCGGTCGCCATGGCGACCACCAAGCGCACGTTCTATCGTGCTGCCGATTTGTCGCTGGAGGAAGCGCTGGCGGTGGGACGCGATGCCAACGTAATGATGCGCGGCTTCAGAAAAGGGTGAAGGCAAAGCGATGAAACCATTGGAAGGATTGAAGATTCTGGATTTGTCACGGGTGCTTGCATGCCCCTTTGCCTCCATGATTCTGGCCGAAATGGGCGCTCAGGTCATCAAGGTCGAGCAGCCCGAGACAGGCGATGAAACGCGTCATTTCGAGCCACGTGTAAAGGGTGAAAATGGCAGTGAGTCCGCCTATTTCTTTGCATTCAATCGCAGCAAGGAATCCATTACGGTCAATCTGCGCTCAACTGAGGGTCAGAACATTATCAGGAAACTGGCGGAGGATGCCGATGTTTTCCTGGAAAATTTCCCGGTAGGCACGCTTGAAAAATACGGACTTCATTACGAAGAGATCTGCAAGCACAATCCGGATATTGTTTATGTGTCCTGCACCGGGTTCGGCATGACGGGTCCTTACGCGAAGCGCAAGGGATATGACACGGTCTTTCAGGCGATGGGCGGCATCATGAGCCTGACAGGTGAGCGCGGCGGCGGGCCGGTCAAACCCGGACTGCCGGTTGCCGACCTCACTTCGGGACTCTGGATCGTCATCGCGATTCTGACCAGTCTTTATGGAAAAAGCAGAACCCATCACGGTTGTCATGTGGATTTTTCCATGTTCGATGGACAGGTTGGCCTGCTGTCTCTTGCGGCAGCCCGCTATTTCACGCTGGGTGAGGTGCCAGCCAGACTGGGTACGGAACATCCCGGGCGTGTGCCATCGGCCGCGTTTGAATGTGCGGATGGCAAGTGGGTACAGATAACTGGCAGTGATCAGCACTGGAAACCTTTGTGTGAACTATTGGATCTGACCTCATGGGCAAGCGACGAAAAGCTCGCGAAAAATGCCGAGCGAGTTCGTCGTCGTGACGAAGTGATGAAGGGTTTGCAGCAGGCAATAGCCAAAATTGATCGCGATACCCTGTGCGCACGCTGTGACCAGGCGGGCGTGCCGGCCGGACCCATTCTGTCGGTCGATGAAATTTTCCAGGACCCGCAGGTTATCAGTCGCGAACTGGTGAAGCATTTCCCACATCCGCAGGTAGGAGACTTCAAAGGGATTGCGGTTCCTTTCAAGTTCACCGGCTACGACGACCCTGAGATGGGCAGGCCACCGCTGCTGGGCGAACACACGGCAAAAGTGCTGAAGGAAAAACTCGGACTGACAGATGGGCAGATAAAAGGATTGGCAGAGCTCAAGGTTATTTGAGCATATCAATCAAAGCAGGTTGATATTTCGCAAGTGATATCACAACGAAGGTATTGGCAATGCCGCAGGACAAGTTAACCGGACACGCCAGTCAACATAACATCAACGCTGATCACAATGCCAATTGCAATTGCAGATCAGCACACATCAGACTGATGCAGGCATCAGCAAAAAAGGAGACGGTCATGACAGTCAAATATAGCAAATGGAATCGCTTCATCGCTACAAGTGTGATGCTGCTGGTCGCGGGTGCTGCCCAGACAGCATATGCCGCGGATTATCCCAGCAAGCCCATCACTTTCATCAATCCCTACGCAGCCGGCGGGCCTGCCGATATTCTTGCCCGGATTGTCGTTAAGCAGATGAGCGAGGAACTGGGACAGTCAATTGTGATTCAAAGCAAGCCGGGTGGTGGAGCCAGTATTGGGGCAGAGTATGTGGCACGTTCCAAACCTGATGGTTATACCGTCCTGTTCGGAACCGCCGCAGCGCATATCGTGACACCACTGATGCAAAAGGTCCCTTATGACGGGATCAAGGATTTTACCTTCGTGGGTATGGTTGGCAATATTCCAAATGTACTTACCGTTGCCGCCGATAGCGGTATTAAATCAGTGAAGGAGCTGGTGGAGGACAGCCAGAAGAATCCGGAAAAATACAGCTACGCATCTGCAGGTAACGGCAGTTCACCGCATCTGACCGGTGAAAATTTCAAGCAGAAAACTCAGGCAAAGCTGCTGCACATTCCTTATAAGGGAGCGGCACCTGCATCAACCGATCTTGCCAGTGGTCTGGTGAAAGTGGGTTTTCTGAATTTGCCGGCAGTGTTGCCGTTCATCAAGGATGGCAAACTGCATGCAATAGCCATCGCAGCGAGCAAGCGTTCACCGGCACTTCCCGATGTTCCCACCATGGAGGAACTGGGCTATGAAGGTTTCAAGGGGTCAAGCTGGTATAGCTTGGCTGTTCCCGCAAACACGCCGAAAGAGATTGTTGATACGCTTTATGCTGCGCTCAAAAAAGTGACCGAGAATCCTGAAACCGTCAAAATGTACGACAAGCAGGGCGCTGAGCCGTTTCTGATGGATACTCAGGCGACAACAGAGTTTGTCAAACAGGATCAGGCGCGAATTCAGAAGCTGCTTGAAGCCGCAAATATTACCAGTAAATAGGATCACCACAGATGTCATATGAAACCATTGATTTGACGGTTGCGGAGAACGGGGTTGCCACCGTGTTGCTCAATCGCCCGGATAGCCGCAACGCCCTGAACGTGAAAATGTGCGCAGAACTGGTGCAGGTTACCGAGCAGATAGAGCAGGCAGAAAATATTCGCGTTGTGATATTTCGCGGAGCCGGGCCTGCATTCTGCGCGGGCGCCGACTTGAAGGAACGCAAGAACATGAGTCTGTCAGATATGACAGCAAGGCGTGTTGCAGGGTTTGCTGCTTATGACGCCATTGAAAAACTGACGCGTCCAGCCATTGCACTGGTACACGGACCGGCTTTCGGCTCGGGCTGCGAAATTATTGCCGCCTGCGATTTCGCCTGGTCCACACCTGAGGCAACCTTTCGCTATCCGGAAGTCAGCTGGGGGACAGTGGGCGCCACACAGCGGATCAGTCGTATTGCCGGCATCCGAGTCGCCAAGGAACTGCTTTTCAGTGGCCGTGTGTTTGATGCGCAGGAAGCACGCGAATTTGGGCTGATCAATCGTATTGTCCCGAAAGATGACATAGCAACGCAGCTGATGGAAATGGCAGGAAAAATTGCAGAGGCCAGGCCGCTGACCGTGAAACTGACCAAACAGTCCATCAATGCCGGCGTTGAAACGAGCAGGGAAGGTGCAATGGCAATTGAATTACTGGCGATTGAAAAGAATCTGCGCCACAGCGACTGGAAATCTGCGATTTCGAGCTTTGGCAATGCAAAGGAAAAACGCTGATGTTACCCAGACGCAAAATACTAAGCGAAGTACTGGCAGAAACCGTCGCGCTTTATGGCGACCGGGATGCGTTTATCGATCCCGAAAGTCGAGAAACGTGGAAGTCCCTTGCGGATAAAGTAGACCGTACTGCAGCGGCATTGTTCAAATCTGGAGTGCGCAAGGGTGATCATGTGGCAGTCATGCTTGGCAACAGCGTTCACTGGCTACAGTCCTTTTTCGCCTGCGCGCGCCTCGGTGCCGTTACCGTACCGGTCAATACACGGTTTAAAAAAGAAGAGCTGGCTTTCTGCCTGAAACAGGCCGATATCAGTACATTGATCACCACAGAAAACTTTCTGGGTATTGATTTTGCCTCGTTGCTCACCGAGGTAGAACCAGCATTGTCGCGAAGCTTGCCCGGCTCGGCATTGCCGGTACTCAAACAGGTGTTGATGTTTAACACTGGCAGTCTGCCCGCCGGCGCAACGGACTTTGATCAGCTTATTGCAAATGTGAACACAGCGGATATCAACGCGTGTTATACACAATGTGGCGATGTCGAACCTGACGATATACTGCTGATTCAATATACTTCGGGCACCACATCCTTTCCCAAGGGTGTCATGCTGAGCCATGACAATATGCTGTCCGACGCGAAGGCCGTGTCAATCCGCATGGGCATTGACGAAAATGATCGCTATTTCAGTATCCGGCCTTTCTTTCACGTTGCCGGGTCCACGCTCTCGGTATTGGTGTCTCTGACAACGGGATGCTGTTTACTCACTTTGCCGCGATTTGACGTCGCCCAGGCCCTGAGGCTGCTGGAGCAGGAGAAATGCACGCTCACGTCGGGTAATGATACGATTTTTCTGATGCTGATGGCGCATCCACAGTTTGATGCATCGAAACTTCATTTGCGCGGAGGCTGGGCGGCAGCCGGACCGCAGGTGATGCAGAAAATTCATGACCAGATGCATGTGCCCAATCTCTGCAATGCTTACGGTCTTTCGGAAGCATCGCCCAATGTCGTCATGTCTTCCTGGGACGATCCATTGCCGCTACGTGTCGACGGCTGGGCCTTGCCGCATGAGGGTGTGCAACTGCGAATTGCCGATCAGCAGACAGGAAAAAATGCTGAACCTGGCGAGGTGGGTGAAATACAGGTGAAAGGTTGGAGCGTTATGCGCGGCTACTATAATATGCCGGACGTCACTGCCAACACCTTTACGGACGACGGCTGGCTGAAAACCGGCGATCTGGGTGTCATGAATGAGGACGGTCGCATGAAAATGGTCGGGCGTCTGAAAGATATGTTCCGTGTTGGCGGAGAAAACGTGGCACCCACTGAAGTCGAGGGTTTCATTCTGTTGAACGAAGCCATAGAGCTGGCGCAGGTGGTGGGTGTGCCGGATGAACGACTGGGCGAGGTGCCCGCAGCCTTTGTTGTTCTGAAGCAAGGCCATCAATGCACACCCGAAGAACTGATTGACTGGTGCAAGTCACGGATTTCAAACTTCAAAGTGCCGCGTTACGTGCGAATCGTAGACAACTTTGATGAGATAGGCATGACAGGCAGCTCGAAAGTGCAGAAGAATAAACTGCGGGCCTATGCCATCACTGCGCTGGGACTGTCGGAGGTTCAATAAGATGAGTGACGTTGTGATTTGCGAATGTTTTGCACGTGACGGTCTGCAGCACGAACCGGTCATGGTGCCACTGGAAACCAAACTGACCCTGATTGACAAGTTTACGGCCTGCGGTATGAAACGCATTGAGGCGACCTCTTATTCCAACCCGAAAGTGATTCCTCAGTTCGCGGACGCGAGCGACGTACTGGCGGGTATCAGTCGCGAGGAGGGCGTTTATTACAAAGCCACCTGCGCCAATGTGCGTGCAGTAGAGCGGGCATTGGCTGATACAGAGAGAGGCATTGGCGCCAATGAAATCAGCCTGCTGGTTTCGGCTACCGACAGCCATTCCCTGAAGAACCTGAAGCGTACGCGTCAGGACCAGTGGCAGAATATTGCAGATATGATAGCCACGGCCGGCGGTAAATATCGGCTGGTTGGTACCATTTCCATGGCTTTCGGCTGTCCGTTTGAAGGCGCGGTCAGCCAGACGGAAGTGCTGCGGGATGTGGAAAAATTCAGTGCGGCAGGTGTGCAATTGATAGCGCTGGGCGACACCACGGGAATGGCAGATCCCATCGCCACGCGCAAATTGTTTCGCGCCGTCATTCAGGAATTTCCCCAGGTGATTCCGGTGGCTCATTTTCATGATTCACGCGGCACCGGTATTGTTAACTATCTGGCTGCCTATGAAAGTGGGGTGCGGTATTTCGATTGTTCCATGGGCGGCGTCGGAGGACATCCTTCCAAAGTGAAATACGGTGAAGGTTTCACCGGCAACGTCTGCACTGAAGACTGGGTGAATCTGCTCGAAACCATGGGTATTTCAACTGGCATTGACCTGGAGGCAATGATGGCTACATCGGCATACTGTGAATCTGTGCTGGGGCGGCAGCTTCATTCAAAAGTTGCGTTGAGCGGCATCAATCCCTTATTGAAAAATTGACGTGGACTGACTGTCATCAACGCATGCAGACGGCTGACGCCTCTTCCAATTGTCCGATCACGTAAACCTTGCAGGCAACAAACCATCGTGCAGCGGATTTTGCGGCTTGCCAGCAATCAGGTCGGCCATGTACTGCCCCGAAGCAGGTCCAAGCTGGAATCCGCTTGCGGAGAAACCACAGGCGTAATACAGATTTTCCATTGAAGCGCTGGGACCGAGAATGGTGGTGTGATCCGGTGAATAACCGTCCAGTCCCGACCAGGCGCGGGTAATGCAAATGTCTTTGAGAAACGGGAAAAGATCTGTCACGATACGTGCGCTATTGGCCAGTCGTGCGAAATCGAGTTCGGCATAATTATTGGCCGCGTCGGCCTGACATTCCAGGGAACCGCCAATGACCACCGTGCCATTGGCGAACTGTTTGAAGGAAAGTCCACGACTGGTGGCGCCCAGCACAGGGTTGATAAAATGCGGCACTCTTTGGGTAACCATGAGCATCAATCCGCCGGGTGTAACGGGAATTGAATCACCACAGAGTGTGGCCAGATCGGCTGTCCAGGCGCCCGCGCACAGCAGCAGTTTTTTACCTGTGATTTGTGTGTCGCCTGCAGTAACGCACCAGCCGCCGTCTTTTTTTTCTATGGCACTGACAGGTGTCTGTTCATGAATGGCCGCACCCAGCTTACGCGCTTCGCGTGCGAAAGCCTGCACAATCAGGTACGGAAAGGCGAAACCATCGGTCTCAACCCATAAGGCACCTTGCACGTGGTCTGCGATATTGGGTACGATCTCGCGAACCTGTTCGCCATCAATCAGCTTCTCATGATGAAACCCATTAGCGGCGAGCAGATCCCGCCGTTCCTGCAATCGCGCCATATCCTCAGAGGATTCAGCCACCTTGATCTGTCCTGTCTGCACAAAGGCACCGTCAAAGCCATGCAGAAAATCCAGCGAGCGCCACAATTGTGATGATGCCAGTGACAGCGGGATTTCCGCCAGTGGTCTTCCCAGCGTTCTGACGCCACCGGCATTGACGCCGGAGGCACACCGGCCGCAATAGTCGCGTTCGAACAGTGAGACGGACAGGCCCTGTCGCGCAAGAAAGTAGGAGGTGGCAACGCCATGAATGCCACCACCGATAATGATGACATCACAATTGGCATGGTGGTTCATGGCGGTAGGGTCTCTTGCGTTAACGTCTCTGGATGTTATGCGGCTGCGGAAACAATGATTTCAACAAGCAGCTTGGGGCTGGCCAGTTTGGACTCGCCGGTAGCACGGGTAGGGGCCGCACCTTCGGGCAGCCAGCTGTCCCAGACTTCATTCATCGCTGCAAAATCACGATCGATATCTTTCAGCCAGATTTGCGCAGTCAGGATTTTCTCTTTGGAAGAGCCATGGGCCTCCAGGAATTTTTCGATTTTCGCCAGAATGCTGCGTGTCTGGCCCTTGACGTCGTCATCGGGATTATCACCTGTCAGCCCGCTAAGGAACACAAAGCCGTTGTATTTCACAACGCGGCTCATGCGCTTATTGGTTTCAAAACGTTCAATTGTAGACATATTTACTCCTTTGAAAAATTCAGATTTCAGTATCGATGGCCGTTGCCAGCTCAGCCAGTGTAACCGGCTTGAGCGGAGCACGAATGCGGTAGTAGCCAACTTCTTCCCGCGTTGTCTTTAATTCATCTGCAATCACTTCGGTTACGGTCAGACCACACATGCGACCCTGACAGGGCCCCATCCCGCAGCGACTGAAGGATTTGGCCTGATTCGGCCCCATACAGCCCTGGCGGACAAAGTCCCGGATCTGGCCCGCAGTGACTTCCTCGCAGCGACAGACAATCGTATTGTCCTGAGGAATCCGGTTCTCTTTTTTGGGCTGATAGGCCTGATCCAGGAAAGGACGCAAGGCCATCTCCTTATTCAATCGTGATATCAGTGGCTGGCTGACACTATCCAGGGAAGCGGCTTGTGTCGGATCCAGATTCGCATGTACTGCGAGCGCTGCCAGTTCCCCTCTGGTGACAGCCGACTGCGCTCCGGCAATGCCCTGGCCGTCGCCAGCCAGAAAAATGCCATCCATATCCGCCAGGCGACCCCAGGTGTCCGTGCGCGGCACCCAGCAAAGTTGCGCGTCAGACCAGTCATGCGCTGCACGCAGCAGCCAGGTAAATTGCGTATTTGGAACGACGCCCTGATGCAGCAACACCATGGTTGTTGCAATACTCTGCGTCTGCCCTTTGTGTTCGAACTGAACGGCGCTCACGCTGTTATCACCCTGTATCTGAATATTTTCGACACCACGGTAAAACGGAATTCTTTTTTTCTTGATTGCGCTGATCAGCGACAGCCCTTTGCGAATGTCCTTGAAGGCCGCCAGTCCCTTAAGCAGAGCAGGTGCCGCCTGAAAAATATCGCGACCTGAGCTGGTGTCAAGCACTGCGGCGATGGGAACGTTTGCGCGCAGATACTGCCAGCAGATCAGGTAAAGCAGGGGGCCACAGCCGGCCACCACCACAGGATTGGCCGGTACCGTGCCCGATCCTTTCAGGAGCACCTGTGCAGCGCCTGCGCCCATGACGCCTGGCAGCGTCCAGCCTGGCACCGGAAACGGACGTTCCATGGCGCCGGTTGCCAGAATCACCGCTTTGGCAGAAAGGGCATGGGTCTTGCCCTCATGCAGATAATGCAGCTGGCGATCGCGTGTCAGATTCCAGACGGTTGCACCACGAATGTGATTGATCCGCGCCGACACGAATCGGGATGCAACAGCCGCACCCGCCGCATAGTCAGGCCCCAGAATGGCGGCAAGTTCTGTGGTGGTACCCAGAATATTGCGCCAGATCTGCCCTCCCGCCTGCGGCTGTTCGTCCAGTACCACAACAGAGTGATTGTGTTCGGCAAGCCGCGAGGCGGCACTCATGCCGGCAGGACCGGCACCAATAATGACAACATCCGCCTGACTGGTCATTCTGCACCGCCTGTTTCTACGATGGTAAAGGTCGTTGATCCGTGCTGCATGTGGATTTGCATTCCTTCTTCAATGGTTGTCATACAGCTCTGGCGATTCTGAGCGCCATTGATCTGAACCAGGCACTCAAAGCAGACGCCCATCTGACAATAAGGTGCGCGTGGTTCGCCGCTGACCGGTGAATCACGAAAATGCAGCACCTGGTTTTGCATCAGAGCAGCCGCGACCGTCACCCCCTGTGGGGCGGTCAGTGTCTGTC
>JBEBTQ010000088.1:0-10387 GCA_040393685.1 Advenella kashmirensis
CTGTATGGTCTGGCAGGCGCCCTCCATGTGCAGCGTGGCTTCGCTCAGAGCCTGCAATTGTTCCTGCGCCAGCCCCTCTACCATTGCGCGGATGATGAAACGACCATCGCGAACTTCAATGATGGCAAGATCGGTATAAACAAAGTCGACAACACCCGTGCCAGTCAGCGGATAGCTGCATTGATGCAGCAGCTTGGCACCGCCGTTTTTGGTCGTATGTTCCATCATGACAAGCACCTGCTTGGCACCCACAGCCAGGTCCATCGCGCCGCCAATCGCGGCAATGGCGTCCGGCGCATCGGTAATCCAGTTGGCCAGATCGCCGTTTTCCGCAACCTGGAATCCACCCAGAATGGAATAGTCAAGATGGCCGCCGCGCATCATGGCAAAGGAATTGGTGTGTTCGGTGATGGAAGCACCCTGCAACAGCAGGATAGGCTTGCGACTGGCATTGATGATATCGGCGTCGATCTCATCTTCAATCGCGCTGCGACCCATCCCAAGTATGCCGTTCTCGCTGTGCAGAATGATTTCCCTGTCGGCAGGCAGATAATCCGCAACCGAGGTGGGCATGCCAATACCAAGGTTGACATAGGCGCCATCGGGCAGGCTTTCTGCAACCAGTCGTGCAATCTGTTCCCTGTCAAGGCGGGTATAGTCAGTCATGGCGCGCTCCTGCAGGTACAACGTTTTTTACGAATATGCCAGGTGTCATTACCTGTTCCGGATGAATGGAACCCAGTTCTACAATTCTGTCCACTTGTGCAATGGTGTGCTTCGCTGCTGTACACATGACCGGATTGAAATTTCTTGCCGCCCAGCGATAGGTCAGATTTCCCCATCGATCCCCTGTATGGGCACGAACAAGCGCAAAGTCGGCATGCAGTGGTTCTTCCAGAACGTAACCAACGCCATTGACCACGCGTTCTTCCTTGTTCTCGGCTACGCGGGTGCCGTAACCGGTGGGTGTGAAAAAAGGGCCCAGCCCGGCACCGGCGGCGCGCATGCGTTCTGCCAGTGTGCCTTGCGGTGTGCATTCCAGTTCAATCTTTCCGGCACGAAATGCCTGTGCAAAGATATCCGATTGTGGGGGGCGAGGATGAGAGCAGATGATTTTCCTGACCTGATCATTTTTAATCAGTGCAGCAATCCCCACTTCGCGCGTTCCTGCGTTATTACTGATAATAGTCAGATTGCGCGTGCCCATATTTTTAAGCGTAGCGAGCATTTCAAATGGAATACCTGAGTCGCCAAAGCCACCCACCATAATAGAGGCACCGTCTGGAATCTGGCTGAGCGCCTCTTCATGCGTTTCAAGAATTTTGTTTATCATGTCGTTCCTGTCGGGATCTGTTAAAGCGTTGCCTCTGTACCAAGAATGGCGGTTGACTGACTGGACAAGGTTCCTCCGTTACCATGGACCAGAGCGAGTTCCGCATCCGCAACCTGGCGGTCGTCGCATTGACCGCGCAATTGTCTGACTGCTTCAATCAGAATGAAAATACCGTACATGCCTGGGTGAACGCAGGACAGACCGCCGCCATTGGTATTCACGGGGAAATGACCGCCAGGCGCAATGCCGCCGCCACTGACGAAAGCGCCGCCTTCTCCTTTTTTGCAGAAGCCCAGGTCCTCCATGAACAGAATGGTATTGATGGTGAAGGCATCGTACACTTCGGCAACATCAATATCAGAAGCCTTGACGCCGGCCATTTCATATGCAATTTTTCCCGACTGGCTGGCAGCTGTGACGGTCAGATCGTGCATGGACGAGATCTGACGGTTCCAAACCGCTGTCGAATTGCCAAGCACATATACCGGCTTGTGCTTAAGCGTTTTGGCTCGGTCGGCACGGACCAGCACATAGGCTCCCGCGCCGTCGCTGACCAGACAACAATCGCGAACCGTCAAAGGGTCCGAGACCATTCTTGCCGCTAGAACCTGATCTATCGTGAGCGGATCGCGCATGCTGGCTTCCGGATTGAGCTGCGCCCATTGCCGGGCAGCCACGGCAACCTCCGCCAGCTGTTCCCTGGTGGTGCCATATTGATGCATATGTCTGGCAGCAGCCAATGCATAGGAACTAAGCGGGCTTAATGGCTCATAAGGATTCTCGTAGGGCTGTGGATCCATGACCTTGCGCATATTGCCGATAGCCGCACGATTAACGGTAGAACTGCGCTGTGTACTGCCGTAACAAACCAGTACGGCATTGCACTGACCCGAAACCAGCGCCTGAATGGCTGGCATGAGATGGGCCACAAAACTGGAACCGCCCACCATGGTATTGTCGATGAACGTTGGTTTGATACCCAGATGCTCAATCACAGGCATGACCCACATGGTGGAAGAGACGCTGGCCGTGGCGATGCCATCGATGTCCTGCATGGTCAGGCCGGCATCGCGTACGGCGCGTGAAGCCGCCTGGACCAGAATCTCCATTTCAGTATAGCCTTCCGCCATGCCCAGGCCTGCATGCCCCACACCAACAATGGCGGTCGCGCCGCGCAGTTTGCTGTCGATCATGCCTTTTCTCCTTCAGGAACAAAGACCAGCAGGGCGCTGTCGTCTTTCTGTATAACGCGGGCAGTGACCCGTTGACCGATCTTCACAGCTTCGGGTTCAATATCCTGAACTCGGCTCATGACACGCGGTCCTTCCTCCAGATCGATGAGCGCCACGTTGTGATTGCCGCCATTTTCCGGTTTGTTGCGAACGACCGTGGTGGAATACACGGTGCCTTTTCCTGATGGTTCATACCATTGCAGATTCTCACTGCCGCAATGAGGGCAGATCATGCGTGGGTAGAACAGACTGTTGTTGCAGTCATCACAGCGTTGAATGGTGAAAACGCCTTTGCTCAGTTGCATGAAATAGTATTTTTCAGCACCGAACTCAAGCGACTGATTGCTGACGGTCATGGGTGATTCCTGTTTCTCGAAAATGACAGATGACATACAGTATCGATTCGCGCCCGCAGGATTGACAATCTGTTTTTCCCTAAGGAGAGCTTCAGACACACTTAACCCGCGTTTACCCTCGGTCGTTGATCGCGATCAATCACAAGTGAACGGGGTCTTCGTTAATGCAGAATTGTGATTCGCGATTATTTGTAGTCACATTGCAATTGTGTTGATGGTTTTGCCAACGGTCAGATTCCGGATTGGGTATCATGAGCGCTTTGCTGATACCGGTACAAGCGTCCGGGGCGAATCAAAGTTGAAAATTGAAGGGGAGAGCGGCAGTGGATAAGAAAGCGTACGAAACGATTGAATTTGAATATCGCGATTGTGTGGGATACATCACATTAAACAGACCGGACCGGCTCAACAGCTTTACCCAGCAGATGCACGAGGAATTGCGCGATACCATGGACTTTCTTGAATCCCGGGCAGATTTGCGTGGTGTGATCCTGACTGGTGCCGGTCGCGGCTTTTGTGCAGGTCAGGATCTGGGCGAGCGCCAGCCGCTGGAGCCGGGTCAGTTCCGGGATCTGGGCGAAGCGCTGGAGAAAAATTACAGGCCGTTGATTCTGCGCATGCGTGCCTTGCCGGCGCCCATTATCTGCTTTGTCAATGGCGTGGCAGCGGGGGCGGGCATGAGTCTTGCTCTGGCTTGTGATCTGATATTTGCAGTGAAGTCGGCCAAATTCATTCAGGCATTCTCCAAAATCAGCCTGGTCCCGGATGCCGGTTCCACGCATTTTCTGCCTCGGCTGGTTGGCATGCAACGCGCCATGGGAGCCGCCATGCTCGCAGAGCCCGTGACTGCGGAGCTGGCCGAGCAATGGGGCATGATCTGGAAATGTATAGCTGACGATCAGTTGCAGAGCGAGATGCTAACGGTTCATAACCAGCTGGTATCAGGCGCAACCCGTGCGCTGGCAGCCACCAAACTGGCCTTTTACGCAAGTGCAGACAACAGCCTGGATCAGCAGCTGACACTGGAAATTGAATTGCAGCGGGAAATGGGTATGACCGAAGACTACAGAGAGGGCAGTCGCGCCTTCCGTGAAAAACGCAAGCCTCAGTTTCAGGGAAGGTAGGAGTGCATGGTGATGCCTGAGCCGTTGATTGCCAGATAGCCGCCGCGAAACGGGGGATGATCCCATTCCCAGTCAGGCAGAACCCAGCGAACGCGCGCGGTGCCAAGTTCTTCGAATTTGTGGCATTTGGGCTTGTGTGTGTGACCATGCACCATATGAATCAGAGCCGGATGCTTGCGATAGATAGATGCGACCGCCTCGTGCGCCACATCCATCAGATACATGGGTTTCCTGCCATGCGAGTGCATACTGGTTTTGCGTGCGCGCCGCGCGATAAGCCGTCGCAACTTCAATGGCAGGGATAGAAAGAAACGCCTGCCCAGCGGATGGCGGGATATCCTGCGAAAGCGCTGGAAGGCAGTGTCATGCGTACAGAGTTCGTCGCCGTGACTGATATGGACCAGTCCGGCATCGGTCTGGAAAAGCGTGGATTCATCAAGCAAGGTGGCGCCCAGTCGATCTGCCAGCGCCTGTCCCATCAGAAAATCACGATTGCCATGACCAATAAAGAGCGAGATGACTTTCGCCGTGCGGCTCAGATGATCGATAGCTTCCTGCAGCCAGGGCTCAGGATCTGTCAGGGCAGCATCATCGCCGATCCAGGCATCAAAAATATCGCCTGCCAGAACTAGCGCATTTGCGTGCGCCCGGGCTTCGTCCAGAAATCGATAGAAAACGCGACAGGTTTCAGGAACCTGCCGCGCCAGATGAATATCCGAAGCGACCCAGACGGTGCCGTGCAGGGTGAAATCAGTTGCCAACAACGCTGGCTTTTTCAATGATAACGGGCTCAACAGGTACGTCCTGATGGAAGCCGCGATTGCCTGTACGAACGCCTTCGATTTTGTCGACCACGTCCTGGCCTTCCACCACTTTACCGAAAACGGCATAACCCCAGCCCTGGGCTGTGGGTGCGGTGAAATTCAGGAAATCGTTGTCTTTTGCATTGATGAAAAACTGAGCCGTTGCCGATTGCGGGTCGTTGGTACGTGCCATGGCAATGGTGTATTTGTCGTTTTTCAGACCGTTGTCGGCCTCGTTCTTGATTGGCGCTTCGGTAGCTTTCTGTTTCATGTCTACGTCGAAGCCGCCGCCCTGGATCATGAAGCCTTTGATCACACGGTGGAAAATCAGGTTGTCAAAGAAACCATTGTTGACGTATTTCAAAAAGTTTTCGGTAGTGACCGGTGCCTTTTCAGCATTCAGTTCCAGGACGATGTCACCCTGGTTTGTTTGCAGCTTGACCTTTGGTTGGCTCATGGAGAGTTCCTTTTTGGTTGATGAATCGGTTGCGTAGGCAGCGTCAAGCGCCGTGGCCGAAAGAATGGCGCAAAGCGCAAGGCCGGCGATGCGGCGCGAAATGGCAAAAGTAGAAATCACGGTTAGTTACCCTGGATGATTCGCTGGATGGCCTGTGCCTGATTGGCAGCTGCCGGGATTCCCTGACGCGATGCCTCGGCAAATGCTTTCTGCGACAGCACGAGCTGGACCATGCCCATATTGCGAAGCGCCACGCCATAACGGGGATTGATGGAAAGGGCGGTTTTCAAGGCTTCATAGGCGGGGTCGGTCAGACCGGCCTGCAAATAGAGCGCTGCCATATTATTCCAGGGCTCGGCCAGTTCCGGATAACTGGAAGTCATGCTGCGATAGACCTCGATGGCCTCGGTATTGCGACCCAGCGCCGCCAGGGCACGTCCTTTGAGAAACAGCATTTGTACATCGGTGGCGGGCGCAATAATGCGGTCATTCGCGTTCTGCCTGCGTTCTATTTCCTGCAGGGCGCGGGCAGCCTGTCCATTGGAAATCATTCCGCTAAGGCGACTGGCAGCGCCAGAGGCTGTTTCAGGAATGGAAGTATCAACAGAGGGTTCCAGCTTTTTCAGCACGTTAGCCAGTCCCTGCCAGCCAGGCTCCCGCGCTGGGGTGTCTGACTGCTGGTTATATATAGGAGCGGGGATGGTGTTACTGCTGCTGTTGCGTTGGGTCACCGCATGGGTGCCGTCAGGCAGATAGGTATTTGCCGGGTACGGCGTATTTTGCTGGGCCATAACCGGCATGGCCGGCAGCAGACACAGCGAATACAAGATCAGCGAACGTCGAATGACAGGAAGTTTCACAGCGCGTATCCAGAAAATCGTGAAAGAAAACCTTCAAGTATGAGCTGCCTCTGTTGAGGAATTGCTATACTTAGTCCTTCGTATTTTAGCCTTAGTTGGGCTTGCGGCGTAACAAACCCCATCCTGCTACGGCTTTTTTCTTTGCTGCTTCGGTCAATCCCGACCGTTAGCGAGCCCGGTTTTTTTCTCCGCCATGCAAATATTCAATTCCCTTTCCCGCAACAAAGAGCCGCTTGTCACTGCTGAACCCGGCAAGGTAAGGATGTACGTTTGCGGCATGACGGTTTACGACTTCTGTCATCTGGGCCATGCCCGCATGCTGGTCAGCTTCGATGTAGTACAGCGCTGGTTGCGACAAAGTGGCTATCAGGTTCAATATGTTCGCAACATCACCGATATAGACGACAAAATCATCAAAAAGGCGGTTTCCCTGAATCAGCCTTTACAGTCCGTTACCACTTTCTACACCGACGCCATGCACGCCGATGAACGTGCGCTCAACGTGCAGCCGCCCGATCAGGAGCCGCGTGCCACCATGCACATTCCGGGTATGCTGCAGATCATCAAGGATTTGCAGGCAAAAGATCTGGCCTACCAGACGCAGGACGGCGACGTCAATTACGCCGTCCGCAGTTTTGAGGGCTATGGCAAGCTTTCCGGCAAAGTGCTGGATGATCTGCGGGCCGGAAACCGTGTTGCAGTATCCGATGGCAAGCGCGATCCGTTTGATTTTGTGCTCTGGAAAGCCGCCAAGCCAGATGAGCCGGAAGATTCCATCTGGGAGTCGCCCTATGGGCGCGGTCGTCCGGGCTGGCATATTGAATGCTCGGCCATGAGTCGCGAACTGCTGGGCCAGCCGCTGGATATTCATGGCGGCGGACCCGATCTGAAGTTCCCGCATCACGAGAACGAAATTGCACAATCTGAAGGCGCCTATGGCGGATCGCTGGCGACCTGCTGGATGCATTGCGGTCCGCTCATGGTCGATGATGAAAAAATGTCCAAGTCGCTGGGCAATTTCCGTACGATCCGCGATACGATCAGCACGCAGCCGGATGCGGCAACCGCAGAGTATCAGGTCAACGCACGCGAAGCGGAAATGCTGCGGTTCTTTGTGGTACGCAATCACTACCGCAGTCCTCAGAACTTTACGCCAGACAATCTCTATAACGCGCAGGCTGCGCTTGACCGCATTTACCAGACGTTCAGCAATACCGGCGTGACACCCGCAAGGGAAATCGACTGGTCGCTGCCGTATGAACAATCGTTCAAGGCAGCCATGGACGACGACTTCAATACTGCCGTCGCCATTGCCGTTCTCTTTGATATGGTTACGGAAGCGAACCGCGAGAACAGTGCCGCGTTAAGTGGTCGTATTCGCGCGTTAGGCGGTGTTCTGGGTCTGCTGCAGCAGGATCCGCAGCAATATCTGAAGTCACCCACGCGCTATGTCCGCCGGGACGGCGCAGCAGTCACTTCTGACGTCCTGAGCGAGTCCGAGATTGAAGCGCTGATCGAACAGCGACGCGAGGCCAAGCAGCAGCGGGATTTCGCCAAAGCCGACCAGATTCGCGCGCAACTGAAAGAGCAGGGCGTGGAGCTGGAGGATAAACCGGGTGGCCTGACGCAATGGCGTCGCGCCTGACAGGGGAAGACATGTCATCTGCAGCACCTGCCGCGGTCAAGCCCGAATACTGGGACGAAGCCGTCTCATTTCTGATTCGCAAGGACCGCATTCTTCGCAAGATCATCCCCGCCTATCCCAATTTGTGGCTGGCGACCAATAAAACGGCGTTCGTCACACTTGCGCGCGCCATTATCGGACAACAGATTTCTACCCGTACTGCTGACAACCTGTGGAAGAATTTCACGCAGGTTTGCGGTCACAGACCATCGCCCGCGACGGTTCTTGAATACAATGTGGCGCAATGGCGGCAGGCTGGTCTGTCCAAGCGAAAGGCCGAATACATACTGGATTTGGCGAACCATTTCAACGAGAAGAAAGTAAATCCGCTGAAATGGTCTAAAATGGACGACGAAGATATCGTAACGGAGTTATGCGCAATTCGGGGAATCAGCCGCTGGACGGCCGAGATGTTCCTGATTTTCAATCTGCATCGCCCTGACGTTCTGCCTATCGATGACCCGGGCCTGCTTAAGGCAATCTCGGTACACTACTTTAGCGGTGAGCCCGTATCCCGCTATGAAGTGCGTGAGGTTGCGCAATCATGGCAACCGTGGCGAACAGTGGCTACATGGTATTTGTGGCGCAGTCTGGAAACCGTCGCCTGAGTATCCGTGAAAAACCATTCATGACAAGACAACTATGAAATTTACTTTTTTAGAATTTGAAGAACCCATTGCAGAGCTCGAACAGAAAATCGAGCAGCTGCGTCACGTTTCTTCTGATTCGGCGGTCGATATTTCTGAAGAAATCACCAAGCTGCAGCAAAAAAGCGAAAGTCTGACCAATAGTATTTATTCGAAGCTCACGCCCTGGCAAACCGCGCTGGTTGCACGTCACCCGCAGCGTCCCTATACCATGGACTATGTTCGGGAAATCTTCACAGATTTTCATGAGCTGCATGGCGACCGCATGTATGAAGATGACCTGTCCATTGTCGGAGGTCTGGCACGGTTCAACGGCGAAGCCTGCATGGTTATCGGTCATCAGAAAGGTCGTGATACCAAGGAACGGGCCCGACGCAATTTTGGCATGCCGCGTCCGGAAGGCTACCGTAAAGCCCTGCGCCTGATGCGTCTGGCAGAAAAATTCCAGCTGCCTGTTTTCACCTTTGTCGATACGCCGGGCGCGTATCCCGGGATTGGTGCTGAAGAGCGCGGCCAGTCCGAGGCCATTGGTCATAATCTGTATGCCATGGCAGAATTGCGTGTCCCCATTATTTCCACCATTATTGGTGAAGGTGGCTCGGGCGGCGCGCTTGCCATCGCCGTGGGCGATGTCGTGCAGATGCTGCAATACTCCACGTATGGCGTGATCTCGCCGGAAGGCTGCGCATCCATTTTGTGGCGCAGTGCCGACAAAGCGCCGGTGGCGGCAGAAGCGCTGGCCATTACGGCGCCCCGTCTGCTTGAACTGGGCCTGATCGACAAAATCGTGCCTGAGCCTATCGGCGGCGCGCAGCGTGATGCCGCAGGCATGGCCAAGTCGCTGAAACGCGCACTTTCCGAAGCGTTGCGTCTGGTGTCAGGCATGGACATCGACGAGCTTCTGGACAAACGGCTGGAGCGACTCATGTCCTATGGTCGAGTCCAGGATAAATAATTCTTCTTCACCGCAAGTGGCGGTGCATATCCAGGCACTGCTACAGCCGCTGCACACGGTCATATCAGGTATTGAGGCATCTGATATCGCAATTGGCGTGAGTGGCGGAGCCGACTCCGCCATGCTGCTGGTTGCTGCGGCTCAGATTGCCGGGCAATATCACAAAACACTCCACGCCGTACACGTTCATCACGGTTTGCTGGCCGATGCAGACGCCTGGGCTGCGCACACAGCGCAACTGGCGCGCGCATCTGGAGTGGCTTTTCATTACCTGCCTGTGCAGGTGGCAGAAGGAACCGGGAAAGGGACCGAAGCTGCTGCCAGGCAGGCGCGCTACAACGCCTGGCTGTCCTGGTCAAATTATCACAACTGTCATCATATGCTGCTCGCTCATCATCGGGACGATCAGGCTGAGACCCTGTTATTGCGGCTTCTGCGCGGTGCGGGTGTTCAGGGGATGTCTGGCATGCCGGATCAGGTCACGCGCGATCATTTGCATATTCACCGACCCTGGCTGCAGGTAGAAAGACGTCATATTCTGGAAGCCGCGGCGCGTTACGAAACCCGGACGGGATGGGGGGCTGTCAGCGACCCCACCAATCATGATGCCAGATACACGCGAGCTGCTGTCAGAACCTTGCTCACGCCCATTTTGAACGAACGTTGGCCGCAATGGCAGGGCAATATGTTGCGTCATGCGCGGGTCATGGCAGAAGGTGCATTGATGCTGCAGGATCTGGGAGAGATGGATCTGCGTGAATGTGAATTGGCCGAAGACGGGCTGTCGTTTTCACTTTCGCGCTGGCGACAGCTTCCGTCGTATCGCCAGGCCAATGTCCTGCGACAGTGGCTTCGGCGAGTTCGCCTGCCCATGCCAACCGAAGCGCGCCTGAAACAGTGGTTGCGTCAGCTGCGTGAAGTCCATGCCTTGGGTCA
>JBEBTQ010000089.1:0-10346 GCA_040393685.1 Advenella kashmirensis
CTGTTTCCGGGCATGCAGGTCAAGGGCCTGTATCAATGGCGAGTGACGCGTAACAGTGATCTTTTTGTGGATGAAGATGAAGTGACCAATCTTCGTCAGGCCCTGCAGGGGGAGCTGTCACAACGCAATTTCGGTGCTGCCGTCCGTCTGGAAATTTCCGAAGATACCCCGATGGAGCTCGAGCATTTTCTACAGAAAGAATTTGGTCTTACCCCTAAAGATACCTATCGCACTCACGGCAGCGTGAATCTGACCCGCCTGATGCCTTTGTGCGATATTGACGCCGATCCCGATCTGGTTTTTCCCGGATACCGGGCGCGCCTGCCCGCGCCGTTTGATTCCATGAACGACAATCCCTCGGAGATGTTTGATGAGATCGCCCGGCAGGATTTGCTGCTGCATCATCCCTATCAGTCGTTCAAGCCGGTTATTGATTTTCTGACATCGGCGGCGCTGGACCCGCAAGTTGTGGCAATCAAGCAAACCATCTATCGGACCGGCGAAGATTCCGAACTGATGGGCCTGTTGCTTGCCGCTGCCAAGGCGGGCAAGGAAGTGACAGTGGTGGTGGAGCTGATGGCGCGTTTTGATGAACAGACCAATATCAACTGGGCCGCCAAGCTCGAAGAGGTGGGCGCACATGTGGTTTACGGCGTCGTTGGCCACAAAACGCACGCCAAAATGCTGCTGGTGTTGCGTCGTGAGGGGCGCAATATCGTACGTTATGGTCATTTGGGTACCGGCAACTACCATCCGCGTACCGCCAGGCTGTACACGGATTTCGGACTCCTGACAGCGAACCCGGATCTGACCAATGATATGGATCGGGTGTTTTCCCTGCTGACCGGGCTGGGGACGCGGCGTCCGCTCAAATCGCTGCTGCAATCGCCGTTCACCCTGCATGAAAAGGTGGTGGCCATGATTCATGAAGAAACCGCCAATGCACAGGCAGGGAGAAAGGCCTTTATCATGGCCAAAATGAATTCCCTGCTGGAGCCGGAAGTGATTGGTGCGTTGTACAAAGCCAGCCAGGCGGGGGTGAAGATTGAACTGATCGTTCGAGGCGTGTGTGCGCTGCGCGCGGGTGTACCGGGCGTCTCGGACAATATCCGGGTTCGCTCCATTGTGGGCCGGTTCCTGGAGCACTCACGTGTCTTTTATTTTCATGCAGACGGGCAGGAGAGGGTGTATCTGTCTTCTGCAGACTGGATGGCGCGAAACTTTTTTCGCCGGGTAGAGGTCGCGTTCCCCATTTTGGATCCGAAGCTCAAAAAACGCGTCATCAATGAATCTTTCATTTATCCCCTGAAAGATAACGTGCTGGCCTGGGAGCAACAGCCCAGCGGCGAATATGAACGGGTAAAAAACCGTCGCGAACCTTTCAATATTCACCAATACCTGATGAGTCAGCTGGGCAGGGCAGGCTGACGTTTTCTTATCCCTCTGTGCAGGGCCGATTAACGTTTGCTTTTCCAGTCGGATCAGGGGGGCGAACGTTTCTTCACCGACTTGGTTCGGCCGGTCGATTTTCTTGCCCATTTGGGTTCGACTGGTCGATATTCTTCTCCCTAGCCGCCTGTTTGTAACATGACAGCGGTCACGCGGCAGACAGCTAAGTGTTGCGCAAAATCACGTCTGATTCTTTCGAATAATGTGAATTTTGCGCTGTTTTATTTCTGACATATTTTTCCAACCTCTTGATTTCAATAATAAAAAAAATAGACATCCGGTAGCGGCGAGCTGGAGGGAAACTTTGCCTAATATTTGTCACTATCCTGTCATATAGCGGCCTTACTATACCGGCTAAGGACTTCAAGCTTCGTAATTTGTTACCTCTTTAACGTATTAAGGAATACACATGTTCAAACATGCTCTCAAAAGCGTTTCTGTCGCCATTGCATTGTCTGCAACAGCGTTCGCTGCCCACGCTGCTAACGTTACAGGCGCCGGCGCTTCTTTCCCATATCCGGTTTATGCAAAATGGGCCTCAATGTACGCATCTGAGACTGGTAATAAAATCAATTACCAATCTATCGGTTCCGGTGGCGGCCAGCAGCAGATCATTGCCAAAACGGTTGATTTCGGCGCCTCTGATGATCCACTGAATGAGAAAAAACTGGACGAAAACGGCCTGCTGCAGTTTCCCGCAGTGATTGGCGGCACGGTTGCTGTGGTAAATATCGATGGCATCAAACCTGGTCAGCTGAAACTGACGGGTCCGGTTCTGGCAGATATTTTCCTGGGTAAAATCAAGAAATGGAATGAACAGGCCATCGCTTCACTGAATCCTGGTGTAGAGCTGCCTGACGCAGCCATTATCGTGGTTCACCGTTCTGACGGTTCCGGTACCACATTTGGCTGGACCAACTACCTGTCCAAAGTCTCTGCCGAATGGAAAGAGAAAGTTGGTGAAGGCAAAGCCGTGAAATGGCCTGTGGGTCAGGGTGGTAAGGGTAACGAAGGCGTTGCCGCTTACGTTGGCCAGCTCAAGAACTCTATCGGCTATGTTGAATATGCCTATGCCAAACAGAACAACCTCTCCTGGACACAGCTGAAGAACAAAGACGGCAATTTTGTTCAGCCTGAACAGAAAGCCTTCGCTGCCGCAGCAGCCAATGCTGACTGGAAAAGCGCTCCCGGTATGGGCGTGGTGCTGACCGAAGAGCCAGGTGCCGAGTCCTGGCCTGTCACAGCAGCAACCTTCATTCTGGTACATAAAAAAGCTGACAAGCCTGAACAGACCAAAGAAGTCCTGGCTTTCTTTGATTGGGCATTCAAAAACGGCGGCAAAGCCGCTGCCGATATTGACTATGTGCCACTGCCAGAAGAAGTGACCAAGGAAGTTCGTGCTGCATGGGCCTCTGACATCAAGTCTGCAGACGGTCAGGCGGTGTGGAAATAATCGGGTCGGTCAGCCATTGACCATCTGAGCAAACATGGCGACTTAATTCAATTAAGCCGCCATGTTTTTTATGATCACCAAGACGGGTTTACAATGAGCGTTTCGATGACGACAACCGCGACCGGATCAAACCAGTCCGTCCCCCAGATTATGCAAAAAGAACTCCCCCCTACGCCTGCCAGGAGCAACGCGTTCGCAGACATGCTGTTCAAAAATGTGGCGCGCTTTTTTGCCTTCTTTGTGTTTATGCTGCTTGCAGCGATTATGGTTTCTCTGGTCTACGGGAGTCAGGAAACGCTGCTGAAGCACGGGCTTTCGTTCCTGTGGACCAACGACTGGGACCCGGTCAATGATGTTTACGGTGCTGTGGTGCCCATCGTGGGTACGCTTGTGACGGCTTTTGTCGCACTGGTTATTGCCGTACCCGTCTCTTTTGGGATTGCCATGTTCCTGACAGAGCTGGCGCCAACCTGGTTGCGTCGTCCGCTGGGTACAGCGGTTGAACTGCTGGCAGCGGTTCCCTCCATTATTTACGGTATGTGGGGACTCTTTGTGTTTGTCCCCATCTTCCAGCAATATGTACAGCCCACGCTTATTAATGTGCTGGGCGCCATTCCCATTATTGGTCAGTTTTTTCAGGGCGCGCCTTTTGGTATCGGCCTGTTTACTGCGGGCCTGATTCTCTCCATCATGATTATTCCCTACATTGCCTCGGTGATGCGTGATGTGTTTGAGGTCGTGCCACCCATGCTCAAGGAATCTGCTTACGGACTGGGTTCAACAACCTGGGAAGTGATGTGGCGTGTTGTGCTTCCCTTTACCAAAACCGGCGTTATCGGCGGCATTATGCTCGGACTGGGTCGGGCCCTGGGTGAAACCATGGCGGTGACCTTTGTAATCGGTAACTCTTTCCGACTGCCGGGAAGTATCTTTGATCCCTCCAACTCCATTGCCTCTGCGATTGCCAATGAATTCAATGAAGCGGGTGGTCTGCAGAAGTCTTCGCTGATCGAACTGGGGCTGATTCTGTTTTTGATCACAACCGTGGTTCTGATGGCTTCCCGCCTGATGCTGCTGAAACTGTCAAAAAGTGAAGGCAAAAAATCCTGAGGATTAGGGTAGAGAGTAAATATGAATACGACAAATGTGATGACTGCAAAGGCCAATTCATCTATCCATCCCGGTAATGGAATCTATCGCCGCCGTCGTGTGCGCAATCAGATCATGCTGACGCTGTCGTCTGCAGCCCTGATTTTCGGATTGTTCTGGCTGGTCTGGATTCTGTTTACACTGGCCGTCAAAGGCGGCGGTTCGCTGTCCCTGACACTTTTCACCGAGAAAACACCCGGACCAGGCGAAGCAGGGGGGCTGGCCAACGCCCTTATCGGTTCGGTTCTTATGTCCGGTGTGGGCACTGCCATCGGCACGCCGATTGGTATTCTGGCGGGAACCTATCTGGCCGAGTACGGACAGCGCGGCTGGCTGGCTCCGGCTACCCGTTTTCTGAATGACGTGCTGCTGTCTGCGCCGTCCATTGTGATTGGTTTGTTTATTTATGCGATCGTGGTTGCCAACTCGGGGCACTACTCGGGCTGGGCCGGCGCATTCGCTCTGGCCATTCTGGTTATTCCCGTGGTGGTTCGCACAACCGACAACATGCTGGCGCTGGTCCCTAACAGCCTGCGTGAAGCCGCTGCTGCGCTGGGCTGCCCCAAATGGCGAATCATTACCATGGTCTGCTACAAGGCGGCCATGTCCGGCATACTGACCGGTGTTTTGCTGGCAGTTGCCCGTATTGCCGGTGAAACGGCACCATTGCTCTTTACCGCGTTGTCCAACCAGTTCACCAGCTGGAACATGAACGCGCCTATGGCTAACCTGCCGGTCGTGATCTATCAATACGCGGCCAGCCCGTTCAAGGACTGGAATGAACTCGCCTGGGCGGGTGCCACGCTGATCACACTCCTGGTGCTTGCACTTAATATCATTGCCCGCAACGCGTTCCGCAGCAAATAATCTGCGATCCTCAAATACCGTATTCGTCAGGAAGACATACATGGAAAACTTGGTTACCACTGACCAGACTAAAATTGAAGTCAAGAATCTGAACTTCTACTATGGCAAGTTTCACGCTATCAAAGACGTGAACATGCGGATCGCCAAAAACAAGGTCACGGCATTTATTGGCCCTTCTGGCTGTGGAAAATCCACACTGCTGCGCACGTTCAACCGTATGTATGAACTCTACCCCGGACAGCGTGCCGAAGGTGAGATCAATATGGACGGTGAAAATCTGCTGACGACGAATACCGACATCTCGCTGTTGCGCGCCAAGGTTGGTATGGTGTTTCAGAAACCAACACCATTTCCCATGAGTATTTATGACAACGTGGCTTTCGGTGTCAAACTGTTCGAGCGTCTGAGCAAGGCAGCCATGGATGAGCGCGTGGAATGGGCACTGACCAAGGCTGCATTGTGGAACGAAGTCAAAGACAAACTGGGACAGAGCGGCAATGGCCTGTCCGGTGGTCAGCAGCAACGTCTGTGCATTGCGCGTGGTGTTGCGATCAAACCGGAAGTACTGTTGCTGGATGAGCCGTGTTCGGCACTGGATCCGATTTCGACTGTGAAAATCGAAGAGCTCATTACCGAACTGAAAAAAGACTATACCGTTGCCATCGTGACGCACAATATGCAGCAGGCAGCGCGTTGTTCAGACTATACGGCGTATATGTATCTGGGTGAACTGATGGAATTCGGTGAGACCGAACAGATGTTCGTGAAACCACGCCGCAAGGAAACCGAAGATTACATCACGGGCCGTTTTGGTTAGGCGTTAGTCTGGACCCGAGGTCCATATTGCAGATGTAACGAAGGCCGCGATGCGGCCTTTTTCTGTTTTATACGACCCTTTCCCATACGGGCCTTTTCCATACGGGCTTTTTTTCTATACGGCCATTTATTTCAGACGTGAGTGTGTCCGTGTACGTGCGGATCTTCCATATCGGTCGTCTGCAGTTCCTGGAAAATGCCACAGTTTTTTACGTCGTGAGGGACAGTACAGCGCTTGCGCAACAACGCCAGCTGAGCCTTCAGTTGTGTCAGTTCCCGAATACGCGTTTCGACATGTTCGATATGAGTGTCAATGGCCGCATTCACGGGCTGGCAATCATCCGGGGTCTCGTCATGAGCCTGCAAAAGCGCGCGGATTTCGTCATGTGACATATCCAGGATTCGGCAGTTTCTGATAAAGCGCAGGCGCTGCACATGTTCCTGCCCATAATGGCGGTAGTTGCCTTCGCTGCGTACCGGTTCCGGCAGGAGTCCAGCCTTTTCGTAGAAGCGGATGGTTTCCGGGGTGCAGCCTTGCAGGCGTGCCAATTCTCCGATTTTCATCTTTTTTCCCTATTCGTGTATTTCTGCTTGACTCTATAGTTACTTCAGGGTTTTCAATGTCATTATACGACGAACTGGAGCAAAGCCATGTCAGAGCAGGGAACCCGCGTTACAGCCATACGGATTGAGCAGATGGATTGCCCGACCGAAGAGCGGCTGCTGCGCAAGGCACTGGGGAAAAAACGCGGTGTGACCGAACTGCGCTTTAACCTGATGTCGCGGATACTGACCGTCACGCATGAGCCCGAATTGCTGGATGAAGTCCTGCAGGCGATCCGGAAGATCGGATTTACGCCGGAGCTGGACAACGGTAAAGCACGTCGTCTCGCAGTGGCGGTTCCGGATTGTTGCGGGGCTGAGCCAGCAAAATCGGCAGCATCTCATGAATGCTGCAGTTCCACGCATTCCCATGCAGGTGCCAATGCGCATCATCACGATCACGCGCATTCGGGTCATGTACATCACGATCACACACATCACGATCACATTCATGATAATTACGAATGTCATGATCATTCATCCGGCCATAGTCACGCTCATCATACCCATGCAGGCGATCATTCTCACTCCGGACATCACGATCATCATGGCCATGGACATTCTCACGATATCCATCTGACGACATCGGCCGAAGTTTCGCCGAGAATTGCCGGCGGGGTCTTGCCAGGCTGGTGGCATCTGGCTCTGGCGGGTGTATTGGCGCTTGCATCAGAGCTTGCGCACTGGTTCGCCGGTCCGCAATGGTCTGTGATCCTGACAGCGCTCGCTGCTGTGGCATTGGCAGGTACGGACACCTATCGCAAAGGTCTTGTCGCATTGCGCTATGGTGATCTGAATATCAATGCGCTCATGAGTATTGCCGTTACCTGCGCACTGCTGATCGGGCAGTGGCCGGAGGCCGCGATGGTGATGGTATTGTTTACGCTGTCTGAATGGATCGAAGCCAAATCGCTGGACAGAACCCGTGCGGCGGTGACAGGTTTGATGAATCTGGCGCCCGAAACGGTAACCGTGCAGTTCAATGGAGCATGGCAGACGCAGCCAGTGGCTCAGGTTGGCACGGGTGCTCTGGTGCGCGTTCGCCCTGGGGAGCGTATCGGTCTGGATGGCCGCATTGTTCGCGGTATGACAACTGTGAATCAGGCGCCCATTACCGGTGAAAGCGTTCCAGCCGACAAGCAGCCTGGCGATGCGGTATTCGCAGGGACCATCAACGAAGCCGGCGAAATCGAGATGGAAGTCACGGCAACCTCAGACAGCACCACGCTGGCGCGAATTATTACCCAGATTGAAGAAGCGCAGGCAGTGAAGGCACCCACACAACGGTTTGTGGACACATTCTCTCGTTATTACACACCTGCCGTAGTTGTTCTGGCTGTGCTGCTGGCCGTGATTCCGCCCCTGCTTTTTGGTGGGGAATGGCTGTACTGGATTTATCAGGCGCTGGTCGTACTGATTATTGCCTGCCCGTGCGCGTTGGTCATTTCCACACCGGTGACCGTTGTCAGCGGGCTGACCGCTGCGGCCAGAATGGGCATTCTGATCAAGGGCGGCGTATATCTGGAACAGGGACACCGCATGACGTGGCTGGCGCTGGATAAAACCGGCACCATCACTCAGGGACGGCCCGCGCAAACGGGTGCCTCTCTGTTGAATGAGAGTCTGCCTCAGGTTGAACTGCACCGCATTGCGCGCAGTCTGGCCGGCCGTTCAGATCATCCTGTTTCTCGTGCAATTGCCCAGGCGCCGACGAATGCAGCTGAGGATCTTTACCAGGTAGACGATTTTCTTGCGGTTGCCGGAAGAGGGGTGCAGGGTACAGTGAGTGGTCAAACCTGGTATCTGGGCAGCCCGGTATGGGCGCAGGAATTGTCGGTGATGACTGAAGACATTCAAAGGCGCGTAGAGGTTGCCCAGAAAGACGGTCAGAGTATTGTCCTGCTGATGAACGAGCGTCACGCCGCTATGTTGTTTACTGCGGCCGATCAAATCAAGGACAGCAGCGTCGGAGCCATCGCGCAATTACACCGGCAGGGTGTCAGTACGGTGATTCTGTCTGGCGACAATCAGGCCGTTGTGGACACGATTGCGGCGGCCAGTGGTGCGAGCCAGGCGCGCGCAGGCCTGTTACCCGAAGACAAGCAGCAGGCTATTGCAGCATTGCAGAAGCAAGGGGCGATGGTCGGCATGGTGGGCGATGGCATGAATGATGCGCCAGCGCTGGCACAGGCAGATATTGGCTTTGCCATGGGGGCGATGGGATCCGATACCGCCATTGAGACGGCCGATGTGGCGCTCATGGAAGACAATCTGATGAAGATACCTGTTTTTCTGCGGCTGTCGCGACAGACGCGCCGGGTGCTGATCCAGAACATCAGCCTTGCGCTGGGTATCAAGGCCGTGTTTCTGGTCCTGGTGATGCTGGGTCTGGGCACCATGTGGATGGCGGTCTTTGCTGATGTGGGAGCCAGTCTGCTGGTTGTTGCCAATGGTCTGCGCCTATTGCGGGCAGGCGAGTTGTCTTCGACCAAGGCTCCCGCTGCCGGCCCTCGTATCGCAACGGTTAATGGTTAACTCGCTGACCAATATCTTGCAACCGGAAGAATCGCTAACTGGTTATTCGCCAACGAACGCCTCGCAGACCAGCCCGCCAGATTGACTCACCATTTCCATTTGCTATCAAGAATGTCATGACCTCTTTGCCGGCGATCGACTTCGTCGATTACCCAGGTCGGCGCACCGATGTCCTTCAAAACGTGATGATCAAGATGCTGCACCTGGCTGACCGCATTTGTCCAGGGATCATCGTCGCGTTGCAATGAATGCCGGCGTGATCGCATAATGCCGCGCAAACTGTGAATCGCCTGATCGATCCGGCTTTGCAGCGAGACGTGGTGAGCGCCAGGCTTCGCGGCATTGGCGCATGTACGGGTGTTGATGGCAGTTGTCATGATATTTCCCTAAGAGTTCAGAAAATGACTCAATCGTTTGCCGCATTCAGCAAACATATGGTAAGTTTATCTATCCAATTGCGTTAGGAATATCAATGATTTTTAACCTCATTGGTCGGTTTGACTTACCAGTATGTTTTGGCACACCATCAGAAGGGACTGCCACGGCAGTTTTGCCTGCATCCGGAGACACTCATGTTGCGAATTCCCATGAATACCCTTGCGACATTTCGCAAGGTGGCAGAGCTGCAGAACCTTCGTGCTGCGGCCGAGCAGCTGCATCTGACGCATAGCGCCGTCAGTCAGCAGATTCGCTTGCTGGAAGACAATCTGGGATTTCCTCTATTTGATCGGCAGGGACGGCGGCTGGTGCTTAACGCCTCCGGTGCCGCATTGCTGTGTTCTGTGCAGTCAGCCATGCTGCAGATTGAAGATGGGGTGCAGACCGCAAGACTTGCTTCGCAAAGCGCTGAAAAGAAACTTCGCATTTCCGTCGTCCCTTCATTTGCGCATCGATGGCTGCTGCCACGTCTGGATCGCTGGCACGAGCGACACCCAGATATTGCACTTGAAATTACCGCCTCTCAGCAGGTAGTGGATCTTCAACGCGATGGCTTTCACGCGGCTGTTCGTGAGGGAGTAGGGCCCTGGCACGGTGTACTGGCCGACAGATTATTTGATGATCCCATGCCGCTGATAGTTGTCGGTTGTGCGGTAGACGCGCGTCGTCTGGTGGGTGCTGCGCCCGAAGCCTTTCTGAAGGAGCCGCTGCTGGGAGATCGCAATGCCTGGCAGGCCTGGTTTGCCGCAGCTGGACTGCAGGTTCCGTTCAGTACGGTGGCAGAGTTCAACGATATGGGACTGATGCTGCAGGCTGCAGAGCAGGGGCTGGGTCTGACGCTGGCGCGCGAACTGCTTGCCGCAGATGCCATTCGCGATGGACGGCTGATCCGGCTTTCGCCAATTTCAATTGAGTACGACAGTGCGCAGGCCATTCATCTTGTATATCGGCCAGCACTCCGGGAATGGCCCGCGCTGGCTGCCTTGCGCACGTGGATCAGCGAAGAACTGGCTGCATCGAAACGCGCTCTCGCGCA
>JBEBTQ010000090.1:0-10101 GCA_040393685.1 Advenella kashmirensis
GTGCCGATCATGATGTTTTCTTCCACGGTCATTTTGGGGAAGATACGCCGGCCTTCGGGCACCTGGGCAATGCCCTGCGAGGCAATTTTGTGAGGCGGCAGTCGCAGCAGATTCTGGCCCTTGTACAGAATCTGGCCTGTGCGGGCTCGCGGTGTGCCGAAAATCGTCATCAGCAGCGTACTTTTACCCGCGCCATTGGCACCAATCAGGGTGACGATTTCGCCCTTGTTGATATGCAGCGAGACGTTTTTGAGCGCCTGAATCTGTCCGTAATAGGAGCTCACGTCCTTGATTTCTAGAATAGGAGTGTCTGCCATGGTTTAGTCCTCTACCTCGGTACCCAGATAGGCCGCGATGACCACCTCTGAATTGCGAATATGCTCCGGTGTGCCTGCGTCAATGACCTTGCCCTGGTCCATCACGATAATGTGCTCGGAAATATCCATTACCAGACCCATATCGTGTTCGATAAGCAGAACGGTCACACCGTATTCGCTGCCCAGCTTGCGGATCAGGGCGGAGAGCTCGCGCGTCTCGCGTGGGTTCAGACCGGCGGCCGGTTCGTCCAGACAAATCAGTACCGGATCTGTACACATGGCGCGGGCGATTTCCAGACGTCGCTGGCGGCCATAAGACAGTTCACCGGCAAGCCGGTTGGCATCTTCGGCAAGATTTACGGTCTCCAGCCACTCAAACGCGCGCGCCAGGCTGGCCTCTTCCTTGTCAGAAAAATCGGGCGTCACCAGCAGCCCGGCAAACAGATTACGATTCTGCTTGCGATGCTGCGCCACCAGCAGGTTTTCCAGTACGGTCATATCCTTGAACAGGCGAATATTCTGAAAAGTGCGGGCAATGCCTGCGCGTGCCACCAGATAGGAACCACCGGTGACTTTGCGACGCAGTAACTCCCCCACTTCAACCTGCCCATCGGGCTGGTTCAGGTAAATATGCCCTTCGGACACGGTGTAAAAGCCGGTAATGCAATTGAATACCGTGGTCTTGCCCGCGCCGTTAGGACCGATAAGCGCGGTGATGGAGCCCTTGCGGACATCAAAACTCACATCGTTGTTGGCAATAATGCCCCCGAAACGACGGGTCAGGTGCTGAACGGACAGCAGGGTGTCCTGTGCGACTTGTTCAACCATCATGCCACCTCGCTTTTTCTGAACACGGAACGCTTGGGTCGCAACAGCCCGTTAGGTCGCCAGATCATCATGAGGATCATGAGCAGACCAAAGAGCAGCACGCGATAGCCGGCGAATTCACGCAGGAATTCGGGCAGCAGGGTCAGCGTGAACGCGGCGATGATCACGCCGATAGATGACCCCATGCCGCCCAGAACCACAATGGACAGAATCAGGACTGACTCAAAAAAGTTGAACGATTGCGGACTGATAAAGCCTTGAGCCGTAGCAAAGAAGACACCGGCAATGCCGCCCGTCAGCGCCCCCAGCATGAAGGCAGACAGCTTGACCGTCACGTGATTGATACCCAGTGAGCGGCAGGCGATTTCATCCTCGCGCAAGGCTTCCCAGGAGCGGCCTATCGGCATGACGCGCAGTTGCGTGAAGAAGCGCAGTACGATCATGCTGATCACAAACAGCAGCAGATAGACGAATAAGTACCTATATTCTCCGCTATACGGTAATCCGAAGAATTCATGAAACGGCACCGCATCGCCGCGAGCCCGACGGATAAACTCCAGATTGAAGATGGTGGGCGCCGGCACTGATGCACCATTGGGACCACCGGTAAAGCTAATCCAGTTGACCAGCACCAGCCTGATGATTTCACCGAACCCCAGGGTCACAATGGCCAGATAGTCTCCATGCATTTTGAGCACCGGAAAGCCCAGCAGTCCACCGCAAAGCGCAGCCAGCAAGGGAGCCAGAATGAGCGCAGTCCAGAAACCGATACCCAGGTATTGCGCACCCAGTGCCAGGAAATAGGCGCCCACGGCATAGAAGGCCACAAAGCCCAGATCCAGCAGACCCGCCAGGCCGACCACGATGTTCAGACCCAGTCCCAGCAGCACATAGACCATGGCCAGCGTCAGGTTGTTCATCCAGCTTTTACTAAACCAGCCAAAGTAGAAGAAAACCAATGGAAGAATCAGACCCACCAGGAACAGCACCGGCAGTGCTCCTTTCCAGGGATGCTTTTTGCCGCGGCGTTTGGGAATCCGCACGCCTACCGCAATCATCACGAACAGCACCACCAGCACCAGCGCAATCCCGGCACCGCGGTAGATGATGCCGGTCAGACCGAGCACCAGAAACAGCAGCATCAGGGCGCCGCCGATCAGCAGGACACGCGCCAGGCGCTTACCTCCATCGGCATATTCGTCTTCGACCTCTACACCATGTTCGGTCTTGATGAAGTTCTGAATAAAATTCTGTCCGGCCTGAGTCTGCGCGCCGATAGAAACAAAGAAGCGCACAACCGCAACCAGCGCACCAATGGACAGACCGTTAAGAAAAAACGGAGAACGGAACCAGTCCAGTTCGAAGGTGTACTGCTTGAGCATGAAGTTGGTAATCGGACTGAATACCAGCATCGTGAGAATGCCCGCCACCAGCGCGTCGCGCAGGGAATGGCCGAAATCGATTTGAGATGTTTGCGTGGTACTCATTACACTTTCTCCACGGCAGGCCGGCCAAGCAGGCCACTCGGTTTGAAAATCAGCACCAGCACCAGCACACTGAAGGAAAATACATCTTTGTAATCACTGCTGACGAAGCCGGCAAACAGCGATTCAAGAATGCCAAGAATCAGTCCGCCCAGCATGGCACCCGGTAAAGAACCGATACCGCCCAGCACAGCAGCGCTGAAAGCCTTGATACCCAGGATAAAGCCGATATGAAAGTCAAAGGATCCATAATTGAACGTGACCAGTTCACCGGCAACCGCAGCCATGACCGAACCGATCACAAACACAGTTGAAATAATCCGCATTGTGTTGATGCCCAGAATGGTGGCCATCTTGCGGTCCTGTTCCACCGCGCGGCATTGTCTGCCCAGACTGGTTTTCTGGATGATCCAGGTCAGAATCATCATGGCGATAAAGCTGACCACCACGATCAGCAGATCAATATAGCGAATCTGGAAAAAACCGGCATCAGAGCCAATGGTAAAGCCACCCTGGATCACGGAAGGCACGCCCTGCACATAGGGACCCTGACTGACCTGCACATAATTTTGCAGCAGCAGAGATACGCCGATTGCCGTAATCAACGGGGCCAGACGATTGGTGGTACGCAGCGGGCGATAGACCGTACGCTCGATATACCAGCCATATAGTCCGGTGATGAACATCGTGACCATCAGGGTGAGTAGAAGAGACAGCGCGATGGAGTCGATGCCAAGAAATGTGAATACGGCAAATGCGATTGCAGTGATATAGGCACTGATCATATAAATTTCGCCGTGCGCGAAATTGATCATGCCGATGATGCCATAAACCATGGTGTAGCCAATCGCAATCAAACCGTAAATTGCGCCTAGCGTAACGCCATTTACCAATTGCTGGCCCAGGATGTACCAATCCATGTTTATACCTTTTCAGGGTGAATACAAGGGCTCGGCGTTTTGCAGAAAAACCGCCTCAAGCTTGCCGGGGGAACGTATTGCGGGAGCCAGTGACAGCGTGCCACGCTGGGCAGCACGCTGTTTTGTCCAGTCCTTATTTGTTGTACTGAACGTACTTGCCGTCTTTATCCCAGACGTACAGGACGAAATCATTGGATTTCAGATCGCCTTTTTCATCCCAGCCTTTGTTGCCGGTAACGGTGGGAACAGGATTGGCTTTGAGCCAGTCAGCCAGTTTGGCACCGTCTGTGACGTCCTTGTTGGCAGCCAGCGCAGCAGCCACTGCCTGCACGGCAGCGTAAGAGTACAGCGTGAAACCTTCAGCATCGCTGCCGGATTTTTTCAATGCATCCACTACGTCCTTGGTGGCAGGGTCGGTACGAGGATCTTTCAAGAAGCTCATGTACACGCCTTCTGCATTCTGTACACCACCCGCGGCGGTCACGAAGGCAGGATCAGCAATACCATCATCGGAGATGAACGGTGTTTTCAGACCTTGCTGACGCATTTGCTTGACCAGCACACCGGCTTCGGCATACAAACCGCCAAAGAACACGGCGTCCACGTTGGCACCCTTGATCTTGGTGACCAGGGCATTGTAGTCACGCTCGCCGCGTGTCACGCCGTCTTCCAGCACCACTTCAATGCCCAGTTTCTTGGCTGCATCGCGCGTGGCGTTGGCCAGACCGACACCGTAAGTGTCCTTGTCATTGATAATGGCAGCACGTTTGACTTTCAGAACGTCCTTCATAAACTGGGCGTCCACCTCACCCTGCTGATCATCTCGACCGCAGGTACGCAGGATGGTGGCCAGATCACGTTCTGTAACCTTGGGGTTGGTTGAGGCGGGTGTGACATTCAGAATATTGGCTTCGTCATAAATTTCAGAAGCAGGAATGGTGCTGGATGAGCAGAAGTGACCGACAACGGCAGTGACTTTTTCCTGGTCAACCAGACGGTTGGCGGCAGCCACTGCCTGCTTTGGATCGCAGGCGTCATCGGCCGTGACCAGTTTGAGTTGCTTGCCGTTAACACCGCCCTTGGCATTGATGGCATCGATGGCTGCCTGTGCACCCGTCTGCAACTGTTTACCGAAAGCCGCACTGCCACCGGTCATGGGCGCGCCCAGACCGATTTTGATTTCATCTGCGGCCAGCGCTGGCGTACCAAAGGCAGCAGTCAGCGCAGTTGCCAGAAAGACATTCTTCAACACTTTATTCATGCTTTTCTCCTGATCGACGAGCATGGGTTCTGCACAAGGGCAAAACCATCAAATAATGTGCGACCTGCCTGTGCCGGCCACACGCCTAACCACTACAATTCACTTCTATCAAACCCTACCAGACATTCAGTTCCACAATGGGCTGGTTGTTCAGAACACGTTCCCATCCCATGCGGGAAAGATCCAGGCTGCGATACTTTCCGAACTCGATAAGCTCGGCCAGTCCGCGCCCGACAGCGGGTGATTGTTGCATACCATGCCCGCTGAAGCCATTAGCGTAAACCATATTATCGACCTCGGGATGGTAGCCAAGAATCACGTTCTGGTCGAAGGTGTTGTAATCGTAATGCCCTGCCCATGCGTGTTCGCAGCGCAGTGCCTCAAAGGCGGGAACGCGCTGCGCAAGTATCGGCCACAGGATTTCTTCGAACAGCGTATGCTGAACGTCATAATCGAAGCACTCAGGATCCTGATCTTCAGGCGGCTGAATACCACCAATAAAACCTTCGCCTTCCGGATGAAAATATGCACCTGAAGGATCGATGACCATGGGACAGTTGCTGATTTTTTCAGGACAAGTGAAATAAAACACGCTGCGCTTGCGCGACTGTTGAGGCAGAGTCACGCCGACCTGAGCCGAGAGTGAGGCCGCGCCCGTGCCAGCGGCATTGACCAGGGTGTCGCAGGCAACCGAAGCCCCGCTTTTCAAATTCACACTTGTGATTCTCTTGCCAGACTTGCTGATGCTGACGACCTCGTCTTCCACGTAGGTAACGCCCTGGGCGATGGCCTTGCGTCGAAAGGCGCGCATCATGCCATAGGCATCCAGCCAGCCCTCCCCTTTGACGCCGTAAGAACCCAGCGCCAGATCATCTACATGCAGCCAGGGCCAGGCGGCCTTCAGTTCATCAGGTGTGCGCAGTTCAATGTCGGCACCCAGACTGCGCTGCAAGGCATTGTTCTGACGCATGGTGGCTTCGCCACCGGGCGTTGCCAGAAACAGATAGCCTTTTTCCTGAAAGCCAATGTCCGGATGATCATCATCAACGGCAAGACGCTCACCCAGGGTTCGAAGAAATTCGGTGCCGAACTGGGAGAGCTGAATATTTTCAGGCGTGGAAAACTGATGGCGAATGGATGCGGCCGACAGTGCCGTTGCACACTTCTGATAGCTGGCATCCTTTTCAATGACCAGCACCGAACCTTTGAAAGTTGGCGAGGCGCTCAGGAAATAAGCCAGCGAACTGCCTGTGGCTGCACCACCAACGATCACGACATCATATTTGCTTTCCACCGCTCATTTTTCCGCAAGAAGTTTAGACTTATATCTAAATTCTCATAAGAAAAAAATTTCGTCAATAATTTTTTTAATCACAACATCGATTTTTTCAAGCGTGATTTTTTTCTTTAAATATCAACTATTTGGAATGAGGTATTTTGCGCCCGTTTGCTATGGAAAACCCTTATGGAAAATAATTCCAACAGGAAAAGCGCAAAATTGACCGGCAGATTCGCGAAAAATTATCGCGGCATTTCGCTTTCGGGCATGACCGTGACCGAGGTTTTCAGACCGTGTGCACTACTGCCGTACATCATGCCCCGAATTGGGGAGACGTCAGAAAAGTCCCGCCCCCAGCACAGCGTGATGTGTTCAAGATCCGGAAAAATGTTATTGGTCGGGTCCGAATCAATCCAGCCATGTTCGGGAATGTAAACCGACACCCACGCATGCGAGGCATCTGCGCCGATCAGCCGGGGCTGACCCGCGGGCGGATGCGTCAGCAGATACCCGCTCACATAACGCGCGGCCAGGCCGATAGAACGCAGGCACGAGATCATCAGGTGGGCGAAATCCTGACAGACGCCGCGGCGATTGCGAAAGACTTCGGCAACGGGAGTGGAAATGGTGGTGGCCTGCGGATCAAATACAAACTCTTCGAAAATGCGGGTCTGCAGCGCGCCCACCGCTTCCAGAATCGGCAGGCCGGGTTTGATGATCTGCTGCGTCCACTCACGGATATGCGGCAGCAGACGAATGTGATTCGATTCGAATCGAAACTGCGTTGCCTCAAAGTCGTAAGGCAGATATTCCTTGCCCGATGTGAAGCGCAGATGATCCACCACTTCTTCCCAGGGTGGCGTATCCTGCGCGTCGGGCAGCCGTCTGCCCGTCAGGTTCACTACCGAATGGGCTCGCACCGCCAGAGCCTGGTGATCGTTCATCAGCGTGAAGTACCGCAGCGGATTGCCAAAGCAGTCCAGCAGAAAATCAATGTGATCCGGTTCGGGATCAATGGTGATCGTATGACTCTCGGGCGTCTGCCAGGGCAGGACGCGTGGCGATAGCCTCAGAATCTGCCGCGACTGGGTGACCGGGGAATGGTAGTCATATTCGGTGTCATGCTGAATGTGATAAGTCACCATTACAGGAAGTCCTTGTTGATTACTTCAAGTCCGGTATCGCTGGAGAGCGTATCGGTCACCAGGAAATACTGATGGCTGATATTGTTCGCATAAATCGACAGTCCCTGAGAAATATTGGCGCAGATCTGACTCAGCGCCGCATAAACGGGTTCTGCTGCGGGTGTGCCGGCTTCAAACTGACCGAGATCGATGGCATCCATATCTGCCAGGACCTGCTGCAGAATCTGGCGACTTTGCTCTTCCTGCACATTGAAGGCAGCAGCATTGTCCAGCAGGCTCTGGCAAAGATAACGCAGCGAATACGGATTGCTTTTATCAAAGACCAGCAGATACAGCACCGCCAGCATCTCTTCTTCACGGTGATAACGCGCGCGGTAGGTAACAATGCTGTAGGCAATTTCCAGCAGTGACTCCAGCATGATGGTTTTATCACACTCGGACTGTTGCAGAAAAAAGCCCAGCGTATCGCTCATGCGACTGAGCTTTTCAATCAGGCGACCCAGCAGCAGGAAACTCCAGCCTTCATCGCGCGTCATCTGTTCATGCGTAAAGCCCGAGAGGATGGAACAACTGGCAAACAGTTCCTGCATGCGCTGCTGCACCACGGTGAGATCGAGCTCGCTGTGTCCCAGGTAATACGGCATGTAGTTGACCACCCACCAGGCGTCCAGCGAGAGTTTTTCACGGATGTTGAAGGCGCACTGATGCAGATAATTTACGTTATTGGACAGCGCACCCCCATGCGAAGATGGCGCCAGGGAATGCCCCAGCTGATGACGAATGAAATTGATTTCATAGGTGCCGTCATCGCGGATCGCTTCAGGTTTGGGCGCTTCCAGAATATTCAGATAGGTACCGAGTTTGTACAGCAGCGTGATCAGCGTTTCCTTGTCGCCCACCCGTTCCGTGAGGTTACGGATGATGGTGCGCAGCAGGAGGACGGAATGCTCGGCACGAATTCCGTAGCGCCCCATCCAGAACAGGTTCTCGCCCATGCGCGCGGGTGTGGTGGTATGCGCGGCCAGCAGCTGTTCCAGGTTCAGCGGTTTGGTTTCAAAAGCATTGGAGGCGCTGCGCATGGGTTCGCGTGCAGGCGGAATGGTAATCAGCGGCGGAGCGGCCTTGCGTTCCACGCGACAGACCCACAAATCCTTGTTGATCTGCCGGTTGCGTGATGACAGCACAGGGGTATTGCTTTTGTCTTCGACTCGCACCACGCCACCGGGCATGACCTGATAGGTTCCGTCTGCCTTCAGGGTGGCAAACACGCGCATGGTAAAGCGGCGCATCTGCAGTTTGCCTGACTCGTGATCGATCTCGGGAATTCGCCCCAGCTTCATGACCTCGTGCGCTACCAGCGTACGCGGACTGGTCTGCAACTGATGGCGCAGCGCTTCGCGCTGGCTCTCGTTCAGATCGGGCACGTATTGCGGACTGGTGCGCACAGAAGAAAAGCTGGATTTGAACATCAGAGAATCAAAATGCGCCAGCGCATAGGCACGATTCGCGTGATCTCCGCACCACCAGCTGCGGATTGAATCCATAAGCAATGGCTCGCCGCGAAGCTCCTGGCAGATGCCTGACATGAATTGCAGGATGCCCGCAGACTCCAGCACGCCCGATCCCAGCGCATTGCAGACCGCCACATTGCCCTTGCGGATCGCCTGCAGCAGTCCCGGTATGCCGGGATAATCGCTGCCGAACAGTTCCATGGGATCGCATTCGCTGTCTTCGAGCTTGCGCAGAATGACATGCACGCGCTGCAGGCCGCGCAGCGTCTTCAGATAGACAATATCATTGCGTACCGTGAGATCCAGGCTCTCGGTAATGGGCAGACCCATCTGCCGGGCCAGGAAAACATGCTCAAAATAGGCCGTGTGTTTGGGCCCTGGCGAGAGCAGTACCGTCACCGTGCTTTCGTCGTTGACCGGCATGCTGGAGAGCAGCGTCTGGCGCAGGGCGCGGAAATACACGGTCTGCGGATTGACGCGCAGCTGATTGAACAGCGCGGGCAATGCGGTACTCATAATCTGCCGGTTCTGCAATGCGTAACCTGCGCCCAGCGGACCCTGCGTGCGGTCCTTCAGCACCCGCCAGTTGCCGTCTTCGTCCCGGGCAATATCGGCGGCGTACATGTGAAGGTGGTTTTCCTGTGCCTCCAGCGAATTGATACAGGGCCACAGAAAACCCCGCTGACCAAAGATCAGCGAAGGCGGAATCAGCCCCTTGCGAACCAGCTGTTGCGGTCCGTATATGTCGCGCAGCGTGTCATTGATCACGGCCGCACGCTGCCCGATGGCGCGTTCTATGAAGTCCCATTCACTGGCGGAAATCACATATGGAATGACGCTCAGCGATTCCCAGGGCTCAGTCGAGTCGTCGTCGCTATAGGCGTTGTAGATGCTGCCCCGGTTCTGGATATTCTCAGAAATATAGTCCAGAAATCCTTTGAGATCCTGGGGCGCGAGATTCTTGAGCGCGGACAGCACACTGTCCCACTCAGGCTTGAGTCGTCCGGATTCGTCACGCAGTTCGGAAGAGACATCGTCTGCGGTACTGCTTAGTAATTGATCTACTGAAAAGTCCATACGACCTTGGGGGTGACTTTACAATCGTTCATTGTACGCAATTTCATTCGCGCGCCGACCCATTGTGCCCAGTTATTCCTGACAACGATGCACCTGCGCCACAATGGTCTGAAGGCCGAACAGGGCCAGGCGGAGAGTGCCTGTATTTGCCCTGTCCGTTGCAGCCTATTGCACAGGCTGCCACAGGAAGTCATCGTTGATTCCCTTGCCAATGCGATCCATGTCCTCCAGATAGCGCGTCAGCCATTCGTGCAGGCCGGCCTTGAAGATTTCATCAAT
>JBEBTQ010000091.1:0-10095 GCA_040393685.1 Advenella kashmirensis
CAATTTATAGAAATGTTGATTTCACCACCACGCCCTGAGTCCATATTCCAGAGCGTACTTATTTAAAGGAACAAGAAATGGCTAACCTTATGACTCGTGACGAATTCCGTACAGCACTGGAAACTGCTATCAAAGGCAGAAGTGCAAATGCCTCTCCCTTCAGCGTTGCGTGGGCAACAGGCAAGCTCAGCCGCGAACACATGGCTCGTTGGGCAGAGAACCATTATCACTATGTCGGCCCTTTTGCCGATTACCTTGCCTATGTTTACGCTCGTACTCCTGATACCTACACTGAAGCCAAAGATTTTCTGCTGGCCAATATGTATGAAGAGGAAATTGGCGGGGACCGACATACAGATTTATTAATTCGTTTTGCAGAGGCCTGCGGGACGACGCGCGAACGCGTGGTCAATCCTGACAACATGTCGCCCACCACACGAGCACTGCAATCCTGGTGTTATTCAGTTGCAATGAGAGAAGACCCTATTGTTGCCGTGGCAGGATTGGTCGTCGGGCTAGAGTCGCAAGTGCCTTCGATCTATCGTAAGCAAGCACCCACATTACGCGACACGTATGGTTTCAACGACGAGGAAGTCGAGTTCTTCGATCTGCATATTGTCTCCGATGAAATTCATGGTGAGCGCGGCTATCAGATTGTGCTGGAGCACGCCAATACTGTAGAGCTCCAGCAGCGTTGCCTGAAGATCTGCGAAATCGGCGCCCAGATGCGCCTGTTGTATACAACAGCGCTGTACAACGATTATGTCAATGGTGATGTTTCCCTACAGGAACTGGAACTCGCTGCTTAAGCGGCGTGACCATACCTGTAAAACATATCAGTTCCACCCCTCATTATTTATCGAACAACAGGAAAGCGAATCGTGCAAGATCTACAGAATCAGATATTTCTTAATCACATCGGTGGTCAATGGCGTGCAAGTGTATCTGGTGAGACCTATACCAACGGCAATCCCGCCGATCAGCGGGATATCGTGGGCCGTTTTCAGAGTTCAGTGAAAGAAGATGCCGTTGCTGCAGTACAGGCAGCGCAAGCGGCATTCGAGGGTTGGAAAAAGACGCCCGTGTCCAGGCGCGCCGCAATTTTGTTTGCTGCAGCAGATGATCTTCAGACACGGGCAGAGGATATTGCAATTGAATTGACTCGGGAAGAAGGAAAATCACTGGCGCTTGCCAAGGGCGAGGTCTTGCGCTCGGCCGAAACGTTGCGTTTCTATGCCGTTGAAGCGCAAACCTATACGGGAGAAACCTTCCCCCAGGACGATCCCGATATGGTGGTCTATACGCAACGCGAGCCTTTGGGTGTCGTTACCGTCATTTCGCCATGGAATTTTCCGATATCCATTCCTTCGCGCAAGATAGCCCCTGCCTTGATGACAGGTAATACGGTTGTTTTCAAGCCGTCTACAGAGACCCCGTTAAGTGGCTACCGGCTGGCCGAGGCACTTGTCAATGCGGGGCTGCCGCCCGGTGTACTCAATTTTATTACCGGCAAGGCTTCGCGTATTGGTTATACGTTGACGCAATCTTCTGAAGTGCGTGCGGTTACATTTACCGGTTCGACTGCGGCTGGAGAAGCAATTCATCGCTCGTCGAGCATGACAACTCGACTTCAGATGGAACTCGGAGGCAAGAACCCGCTTATCGTGCTTGCAGACGCAGATCTGGACCAGGCAGTGGACCTTGCGGTGAAGGGCGGACTTTCCCTAAGCGGTCAGGCTTGCACGGGCACGAGTCGTATTCTGGTGGAAGCGGGTGTGCTTAAGGAATTTACCAGTAAATTGGTAGCGCGCGTGAAAGCGCTCAAGATCGGCAGTGGCCTGCAGGCCGGTTGTGATCTGGGGCCGATGGCTACGCAGTCGCAATTGGAAACTGTGCTGGAGTATGTGGAGATTGGCAAAAAAGAGGCAACACTTCTTACTGGCGGCGAGCGATTGAGCGGTGGTGATTATGACCAAGGCTTTTATGTCGCGCCGGCCGTGTTTACTGATGTCAGCCAGTCAATGCGTATCGCTCGTGAGGAAATCTTCGGCCCGGTGCTTTGCATCATTGAGGTACAGGATTACGACGATGCCATCGTCAAGGCCAATGATTCCGAATATGGCTTGTCTGCGGCACTGGCGACACGCAGTGCACGCTATTCGCATCGGTTTGCTCAGGATATTCAGTCTGGCACTGTGAAAATAAACCGAACCACGACGGGCAACTTGATCAATGCTCCCTTTGGCGGCCTTAAACGATCCAGTACCTCGACGTTTCGCGAATCTGGGCGCGTTGGACTGGAGTTTTTTACCCAAATCAAGACCGTTTACCGCGCAGCGTGACTGCACTGCGCCCTGGCGGCGTCCCGCTTCAATCCTGAAGCGGATAGCTAATCACCCTGCAAGCATCTTGCCGGGGTAACGAAACCTATAGAGTAAAGATATGAAAAAAATCGTACGTATCGAGTTGGAAGAAGCTCGCCTGATTGTTGATGCCGCTGTGGCCAAGTCAAAAGAAATTGGTGTTCTGGAATCGGTTTGTGTTGTTGATGAAGGCGGCTTTCCGATCATATTGGAGCGCATGAACGGCGCTCGAATCACAGGGCCCCAAATTGCATGGAACAAAGCATTTACCGCTGCTGGGCACAAACGATCCACTCATTTATTCACGACGCCACCCAATGGTCCCGCACTTCCTGGCAATGAAGCGTTTGGCATCCAGCTCAGTTTCGAAGGCAAGTTCGCGGCATTTGTGGGCGGTTTCCCGATAGTGATCGATGATGAGGTGGTCGGAGGAATCGGACTCAGCGGCGGCAATGGAGAACAGGATACGGCAGCCGGTCTTGCAGGCTTGCAGGCGCTCGCCGACGAGTTGGCCCGGAAAGATATGAAAGTCCTGGTGCAGGCAGATATTAAGAAATAAATATATGCATGCCGAATTGAACATCCGACATCAGAGGTAAAGAGATTATGCCAAACCTGGTTAGCCGCTCAGATACAGGCGAGACATTTGAAATTGCAGATGGCGAAAGCATTCTTGAAGCAGCCCTGCGTGTCGGTGTTCGATTGCCGCATGAGTGTACTTTTGGTGGTTGCGGCACGTGTCGCATCAAGGTGCAGCAGGGCGCGGTGCATTATGACGAGTTTCCCATGGCGTTGACCGAAGATGAGCACGAACAGGGATTTGCCCTTGCTTGTCAGGCAAAACCCCTGAGCGATCTCGTGATTGAGCCGGCGACGGCCGGTCTTGAATTTGCCGATCCCGTGAGTGTGACCGCACAAGTTGTAGCCGTTGACGCATTAACTCCCGGCATTACACGACTCAGGTTGCAGCTTCCGTCTTTGCCGGAAGTCGCATACAGGCCTGGTCAATATATGAATATCCTGTTACCCGAAGAGGGAGCCAGGAGCTTTTCCATGGCGTGTGTCCCTACGAAGGACAACATGGTGGACTTTCACATCAGGCGTATTTCAAACGGTTACTTTACGGAAGGGATACTCGACACCCTTCGACCAGGGGACCGCCTGGATATCGAAGTCCCTCACGGTACATTTTGTTATCACCCGGATGACTGGCGTCCCATGATTCTGGCTGCAACCGGCACCGGGATGGCGCCAATCAGGGCCATTCTGGAGTCTCTTCTCGATAACGACGACTGTCCGCCCGTATCACTTTATTGGGGTATGCAGACTGAATGTGACCTGTATTTACGGGACGAAATAGAGTCCTGGAGAGACCGGCTGTGCGAATTCGAATTTGTGCCCGTCCTGTCGCGTGCTGACGATGGCTGGACTGGGCGCCGCGGATATGTGCAGAACGAGATAGTGAAAGACTATCCCGATCTGTCGGAGCACGCATTTTACCTTTGCGGGTCGCCGGAAATGATTCAGCAGGCACGCACAGCATTTCTGGCCAACGGGGCAGATCCGGCCTTTATTTACTCAGACAGTTTCACATTTCAGCATGCCGTGCTTTCTGCGGCATAAAGGAAGGTACGCGTGCATATTGGACGAGCAGTTTCGGCGAAACCCTTTACCGATCTGGCTGCGAGGAGAGCGATCAGATATGCGCAACGCGGCGGTGAGAGCTGCTGTCTTTGTCATCGCCTTTACCTGTCATTTGCTGACCCCGGCCCGATTTGCAAATGCCAAGAAGTGACAGAAATGAGCGGGGAAAAAGTGGCGTCGCATGCCGCACTTTTGTGCGCTGATTAAGAAAGACGGCCATTTGTTGGCCAACGGGTGTATCGCGGTAGTAGTTGGATTGTTTTGTCATGGTAAATACCTATTGCATTAAATACAGTATACCATTTTTAAATCTGATATAGGTAGTATCCCTAGTGTTCGTCTGGTTCTGGCGAAGCGTTGGCTCAGCCGGGTAGTCAGATAGGCGGATTTTCCTGGTTTTAAAGGCATTTTGTGGCGATCGGGCGAAGGCCAGGGTGGTGATGGGAAATTTCCTATCCGGGGTGCCCAATGAGGAAATTGTATACAGATTCAAATCTTTTTGACGCGTGAGCGTTTTGACGGGTGAGTGATATGCCGAATATCAAGTTTCATAAAAAGGGCCAAATCTATGAAGGCTCAGTGGAAAGCAACACGAATTTAGTGGTACGTGCCGGAATCAAACAGTTTCCTTATCCCAATCTTGCATTCAAGTGTGGCATGGGAAAGTGCGCAACCTGTGCATGCAAGGTATTGGATGGCGCTGAACACCTGCCGCCGCCGAATTGGAAAGAGAAGAAACAGTTGGGTGACAAGGTCGAAGATGGATATCGGCTGGTGTGTCAGTTGTGGATCACGCACGATATTGAATTGACCCAGGACGTTGAACCTGTAAATGCAGCTTAGAGTAAGAAAGAGGTTTATTGAATGTACGCAATAATTACGAGCAAACCTGGACAGTATAAAGCGCACGTATTGGGCGACGCGGCTGTGGTTGAAACTTATGAGTACAGATTTTATGGAAAGCTCAAGGCCGTGTATCAGGTGATTCAATTGCAGGCAGAAGCTCAAGTTCGGATCATCGAAGACGAGCCTCCCCACGCGACCAATACCGTATCCACCAAGTTTCTGGACAAGTTTGAAACTGTGGAAGCCGCACAGTCAGAGCTGAAGCATCTGACCTCGTTTGGCGGATTGGAGGCCACATTGAAAAAGTGTGACGCTCAGGATATCGGGAGTAACTAATTCATGATCAATATTACGTTCGTCAGCAACAACGAAAAGGTAGTCAGTGCCCCCGAGAACAGCAATCTGCTGCGTGTTTCCATTAAGGAACAAGGAGGAATTCCATTTAAGTGCGGTGGGGGACTTTGCGGTACTTGCAAATGTCGAATTGAGGAAGGGCTGGAGAATACCGATAAGATCAAACCCAAAGAGCGTAAGCACCTGAAAACCGAAGACTTTGAAGCAGGATACAGAATGGCGTGTCAGACTTTTGTTACCGGCAATGTGAGGGTGTCCTGGAAATAGCCGTTAATGTTTTGCCGTTCGATGGCATACGTCATATTCTAGATATTTAATATGGCGTGATTTTTATTTTTGATTAACACAATTGAATAAAGGGAAATTTCAGTGCTGCATATAACTGACAAAATGATCGATGATGTTATTTCCCCAACCCAGGCGCAGAACGTACTGCGAAATGCATTTTTGAATCACGCATGTGGTAAAGCCGCCATGCAGGCGCGCATACGGACAGAAGCAGAAGGCATCAAGCTGTCTACGCTGGGAGCTGTGCTCCCTGAGCAGGGCGTCGTGGGCGCAAAGGTTTATACGACAATAGAAGGCCAGTTCAATTTCGTGATTCTGCTTTTTTCGTCAAAAACGGGCAAGCCGCTTGCCACGTTGGATGCCGGTTCATTAACCCGCATCCGTACGGCAGCATGTTCTGTGTTGGCTGCGCGTGCGCTAGCCGGGACCTATGCGCGCACGCTGGGCGTTTTTGGTGTAGGTGTTCAGGGTCAGGAGCATGTTGTACAGATGGCGGAGTCCTTTAGGCTTGATCAAGTCCTGATAGCCGACCCTTATGCCGATGAGAGCATCGCGCAACGCCTCGCAGAGCGAACAAACGTCGCAGTGAAGTTCGCCGAAATGGAGGAAATTGCGTCAGCCTCGGATATCATCGTTACAGCCTCGCGTTCACAAACACCCGTATTTTCCGGAAAACTCCTCAAACACGGTGCTTTTGTGGCGGATATCGGTTCTAGTTTGACTACCACTCGGGAATTGGATGACCATACGCTCGGACGTGCGCAGACGATTGTTGTGGAATGGAAGCATCAGGCCATGGCCGAGGCGGGAGATCTGGTGCAGGCCGAATCAACGTTGTTGAGCGAAGATAAGCTGGTCGAATTAGCCAGCGTATTGTCTGGGGAAAGACAACGCCGATCCGATGACGAAATTTTCGTGTACAAGGCTGTGGGCGTCGGATTGGAAGACATCGCTCTGGCAGGTCTGGCATATCAATTACTTGGTCAGAATTGAATGCTCTGAATCACTATTGTCCAGTCTGCCGCCCGTTCGTATGACATTATCCTGCCAGCGCGCTATATCCCGTTTTCGCCCAATCGCCTCGAAGTTGCAGCTGCTCAGGCATGTGAGTTAGAATAACAATGATTATCATTCACATGGCGGCCAGCAAAACATGCTGGGTGCTTTAATGCCCGATACTTTAATACTGACACTTCATATCGGGCAGGCATCAGTTCTTCAAGTGTCTTTTTTCGACGGCTTGTGGCATGTCCATTTCCTCATCCGACTCTATTGTGACGGGCCTCTACCGCGAGCATCATGCGTGGCTCGTCCACTGGTTGCTGCGGAAAGTCCAAAATACCGCAGACGCCGCTGATCTGGCGCAGGATACGTTCCTGCGCGTTATCGGTCGCCAGGCCGACGAGCTGGCCCTTGTGAGAGAGCCGCGTGCCATGCTGACTACCATCGGCAAAGGGCTGGTTATTGACCATTGGCGCCGCCAGGACATTGAGCGGGCTTATCTTGAAACGCTGGCAGCGCTGCCTCAGGCCCATGCACCTTCTCCTGAGGTTCGGCACATTGCCCTTGAAACGCTGATCAGGCTGGACGCACTTCTGGACGATCTGAAACCCGCCTGGCGTTGTGCACTGCTTTGGACACGTCTGGAGGGCATCACGGTGGCAGAGGTGGCATCAAGGCTGGGTGTTTCTGTAGCGACCGCAGAGCGATATCTTGCCAAGGCGTTACGTTGCTGTTATGAGCAGGTGTATGCCGCGGCTTGAAAAATCAACGGGTAGCGAGATCATGCCCGATGGTACCGTGGTCGATGCTGCCATCTCATGGTTTATCCGTTTGCAGGGCGGGAACGTGCACCAGCAGGTGCGACACGATTTCGACACTTGGCTTGCGGCCAGTCCTGTACATGAAGTGGCATGGCGTCGTATTCAATCTCTGGGTGGACGGGTTGAGGACGTTCAACCCGATATTGGCCTCAGGACGCTTGAAAGGGCACGCGATCATAAACAGACCCGTCGCTCGGCACTCAAGACTCTGGGTGTGTTACTGGTGAGCGGGGGCGCGGCCACCTGGCTGGCATCCCGAACACAGACCTGGCAATCCGTCACGGCCGATTATGTGACTGCCGTCGGGCAGCGTCGTACGGTGACTCTGGACGATGGTACCGAAATTGTGATGAACACTGACTCTGCCTTCAATGTCCGCTTTGATGAGCAGGAACGGTGGATCGATTTACTTTGCGGCGAGATCTGTATTACCACTGGCAAGGATACAGCGGTAGCCCGGCAACGTCCGTTTCGGGTTCAAACAGAATTTGGCATTTTGCAGGCTCTTGGTACCCGGTTTCTGGTTCGGCTGGATCCGGCGCAAGGCTGGCTGAATGTAGAGCAGGGTGCTGTAGAGGTGACGGCATCGGAAGGCGTTCGTGCCACAGCCCAGGCGGGCGAAACACTGCAGTTTGACCATCAGGGAGTTCATCGTCAGCAGGCCAGTCTGTCACCGACGGCGTGGCTTAACGGTATGCTGATTGTGCACAATATGCCACTTGCACATTTTCTTGCTGAATTGTCGCGGTATCGTCGCGGGTTTGTGACCTGCGATGAAACGATTGCGCACCTGCCTGTTTCCGGAGCCTATCAGACCAATGATCCGGACAAGGTGCTGGCATTGGTTGCTGCCAGCCAGGGACTCACGCTGGGATATCGCACCCGCTACTGGGTCGTGGTCAGCAAGGACGATACCTCCGCCAGCAAACGAATATCATAATTTTTTCCAGAAAACTGAGGGTTTTGGCCTTCTGGTTCGGCATGGTAAGTAGATGACGTGATGTCACGTCGTATTTTCCTACCCGACGAAGGTGACTGTAGTGGAGCTTCGCTTTACCTCTCTTTTGCAAACTTTCAGCCTGATCAACTCCAGCCGGTCTATGCGCCCGGCAGCAACCCGCAAGGCGATACCTGAACTGCTGACCGCATTGACCATTGTGACGTCCGCGTTTCCGCTTGCTACAAGTGCGCAAACCCGGAACGAAGGCGTGAACGCAGCCTCGTCATCCGGGCTAGCGGTCTCGACGGGGCATGAGCGTCCGTCCACTCAGCGGGAACCTTCCACCCAGAAAGATGCTGGTACATTGCGTATCCAGCCCGGACCGTTAGGACAGGCACTCGATACGCTGGCCAGCAGAACGGGGATCAGCATTTCCTACGATGCCTCCCAGGTCTCGGGCAGAACAACGCGCGGGCTGAATGGACGTTATTTGCCGCCAGAGGCACTCGTTACTCTGCTGCACAATACCGGACTGCAGGCGCAGCGTCAGGCCGATGGCGCCTATGTCATTCGTGCCATGCAAACTCCCGGTTCGTCGGTCGTCACGCTGGGCCAGGTCTTTGCGACCGACTCTGCCGAATCACCTACCGGGCCCCTTGCGGGTTATGCGGCACGACAAAGCATGACGGCAACCAAGACAGATACGCCCTTGCTGGAAACACCACAGGCGATTTCCGTTATCGGGCGCAGGCAAGTTCAGACGCAGGGTGCGCAGACCCTGGTCGAAGCTGTCAAATACACGCCGGGGGTTCAGGCAGGAACCAATCCCGTGGATAATCGGTTTGATTCGCTGCGTATCCGCGGATTTGAGCCGACCCTGTTCCTGGATGGCATGCAGTTGCCCTATGGCGCCAGTCTTTACGGTCGGCCAAAAGTGGATCCCTACATGACAGAGAGGATTGAGGTGCTGCGTGGTCCGTCATCGTCGCTTTATGGCTCGATTGCACCGGGCGGCCTGGTGAATTTTGTCAGTACGCGTCCATCAGAAGAGCCTATTCATTCCGTACAGTTGCAAGCCAATAGCTGGGGCAGGGGCGAAGTCGCCTTTGATCTGGGCGGCCCGGTCAATGATGATGCCAGCGTGTTATATCGTGTGACGGGGCTCGGATTCGCTGGCGGCACGCAAATTGATCATGCCAACGAAAGCCGCTTCATGATTGCCCCGTCTCTGACTTTGCGGCCCGATCCAAATACGACGTTGACGCTGATGGCGCAATATCAGCGAGACAATGGCGGCATTCAGATTCAGTTTCTTCCTGCTGAAGGGACACTAACGCATAATCCAAATGGAGATATCCGTTACGGCAAAAACGTGGGGGAACCGGATGTTGATCACTATTCACGGACCCAGGCCTGGGTTGGCTACGAATTTGAGCATCGCTTCAGTGATGCGGTGAAAGTGCGTCAGAAACTGCGCTATGCCTGGCTCGACACAAATCTCTTTGCCGTTGCCGGTGCGGGTCTGCAGCCGGATTTGCACACGCTTAACCGGCAGATACTGTCAGCACCTGAACGGGCGCAGAACGTTACCATGGACAATCAGCTGGAAACCAAATTCCAGACCGGGGCATTAAAGCACACCTTGCTGACAGGACTGGATTTCCGCTGGGGATCCAGCAGGATTGATCTTGGCTTTGGTACAGCGCCGCCCATCGATCTATACGACACGCAATATGGGGCCGACATTGGAGGAGACGGCATGAGTGCGCGACAACCAGCACATTCGGCACGGTCCAGGAAATGGGGGTGAATTTCGATAACTATATTGAAGTAGATA